>DGTB01000186.1 GCA_002394185.1 Bacteroidales bacterium UBA4347
CAATATAAGAACGGCCGTATTAGGGGCGTATCAGGTAGGGTTCGGGTGGGGGTGAGACTTCAGTCCGAAACGATTTTCAGACCGATGATGGAGGCCGTGAGGGTGGTGATGAAGAAGAGGCGCCAGAAGGTGGCGGGCTCGTGGAAGACAAAGATGCCGAGAATGACCGACCCCAGGGCGCCGATGCCGGTCCACACGGGGTAGGCTGTGCCGATGGGCAGCGTCTCCGTGGCCTTGGCCAGCAGCACGGCGCTGAGCACGTAGAAGAATGCAAAGGCTCCCATCCACTCCCAGTAGGGCAGCCCCTCGAGACCTTTGGTCTTGCCGAGGCAGAAGGAGAAGCCTACCTCGCAAAGTCCTGCAATTATGAGTATTATCCAGTTCATACGGTTGATATTAGTTGTGCAAAGATACAAAAAATAATCGTCATGGCAGAGAATTTGTCTCGCTGACACCCCTCAGTCGCTTCGCGACAGCTCCCCTGGACTCAGGGGAGCAGCCCTTGCGTGTTTGAGGTCTTTTCGCGACAGCTCCCCTGGACTCAGGGGAGCAGCCCTTGCGCGTTTTTTTTTCTGTTGAGGTACCCTCGCTGCTCCCCTGAGGCGGGGAATGCTCCCCTGAGCGTTTGATGTATCTTCGCTGCTCCCCTGAGACAGGGGAGCTCCCCGAAGGGGTGAGGGGTGGATGGAATCTATTGTTTTTGGTGGATGGATTCAACGTTGTATAGATATTGTTTTTTTTGTATTTTTGCAGTTGGAAAACAATATCAAACTATGGCTACAAAAGGTTCATATACATATGATTATCCCCGTCCGATGCTGACGGCCGACTGCGTGGTGGTGCGCTCGGGGAGCGAGGTGCTGCTGGTGCGGCGCGGCGGCGAGCCCTTCAAGGGCTGCTGGGCGTTGCCGGGCGGATTCATGGAGATGGACGAGACCATCGAGCACTGCGCCGTGCGCGAGCTGGAGGAGGAGACGGGCCTGCACTTCGCCGAGCAGGAGCTCCGCCTCATAGGCGTCTATAGCGCCCCGGGCCGCGACCCGCGCGGACGCACGGTGACGGCGGCGTACAGAGTGGAAAGTGTAGAGCGGAGAGCGGAGAGTGGAGAAACCCCTCAGTCCTGCGGACAGCTCCCCTTGGGAAGGGGAGCAGTTGAACCCGTGGCGGGCGACGATGCCGCCGAGGTGCGCTGGTGGCCCCTCGCGGCCCTGCCCCCGCTGGCCTTCGACCACGCCGACATTGTGGCCGCCGCTCAGCGGATGGTGTAGAGCACCTCGGGGTAGTGGATGGCGGCGAGGTATTCGTAGGCGCCTTCGGTGCGGAGGAGGTCCTCCGGGGCGTGGGCGTCGGTGCTGACGATGACGGGGATGCGCCATTGCTGCATGGCTTTTATCAGGCGGCGCGAGGGGTAGTAGTCGGGATGGCGGCCTTTGTAGATGCCGCGGGTGTTGACCTCGACGATGATGTCCAGCTCATGGGCCAGCGCGAGGGTTTCCAGAGCCAGTTCTTCGTACCAGGGTTCGTCTTCCTTGAAGTAACGGCTGCGGTTGTGCATGGCTATCTTGTCGGGGTGGCCCAGTATGGTGGGGCGGTTGCGCTCGAGCATGGCGTTCTGCTGGTGGAAGTAGGCGCGCACGCCGGCGCGGATGTCGCCGCCGAAGAGGCGGTTGAGGCCTTCGTCGTAGCGCTCGTAGTGTGGGCCATCGATCATCCAGAGGTCGTTGCCGTCGCGTGGCGTGGTGCCGGGCACGGGTATGAGGTGCACGCTGCCGATGGTGTAGTCGAGGTGGCCTTGCTCAATGAGGGGGGAGAAGTCCTCGAGCATGCCGGGCACATAGTCGAACTCAAGGCCGAGGCTTATGGCGATGCGGTCCTGGTATTCCTTCTGCAGGGCGCGGACTTCGCGGCAGTAGCCGTCGTAGTCGGTGATGGAATAGGTGTTTTCGAAGGGCAGGGGAGAGTGGCCGCTGAAGCCGAGGGCCGTGAAGCCGTGGGCGACGGCGAAGTCGACCATCTCGCGCGGCGAGGCCTTGCCGTCGCAGTAGGTGCTGTGGGTGTGGTAGTTGGTCAAGAGGGTGTTATTTGGGTTATGGGTTATAGGTTATGGGTTATAGAATTAGAAGCTGTAGACTATGCTGAGGCTCAAGCGCAGGTTGCCCACGGGTTCTTTGTACCCGGCGTGGGTGTATTCGGCTTCGGCGGTGAAGTCGAGGCCGGTGAGGGTCTTGTAGGTGAGGCGGGGCTGGATGCGCCAGAGGTATTCAAGGTCGTGGCCGCGGCCGAAGCAATGGGCGAAGTCCGTATTGCCGTAGTCGAGGTTCTTGGCGTAGCCAAGGAAGAGACCGGGGCGCCAGTGGCCGCGAGTGCGCTCGATGTCGACCCACACGGTGTTGAAGTGCCAGTCCTGGAACGTGCTGTCGGCCAGCATGAGGTAGCCGCCCAGGGAGCAGCCCTCATAGAGGCTGTTGTTGAGGAGGGTCTGCGCCTTGATGGTCAGCAGCGGTTTGGAATCGCAGCGCTCAAAGATGTTCAGGCGTCCGAAGAGGCTCCAGGTGAGGGAGGTGTGCTTGGCCGTAGAGGGTTGCATCGCTGTTGCCGCAGACTGAACCTGCGGTTGGATGGTCTTGATGTTGACGGCGGCGCCGAGGAAAAGCATGTCCGAGTTCCAGCGCAGTTGGAGGTTGAGTTCGGGCACTAGGCTGTGGCGGGCGAAGAGGGTGCTGCTGGCGGGAGCGCCGTTGAGGAGCCCTTGGCTCATATTGTCGAGCTGCCAAGAGGCGGCAGCCACAGCTTCGAGGATTCCGAGGTTGTACTCGTAGCGCACCTGCGGCTGGCGGGCATAGCAGTGGAACGGGGAGCCCATGTTGAGGGGGTTGGTCATGGGCATGATTTCGTGGACAACCATCGGGTACCAGTACTGGCCGGCCAGCAGGCGGTGGTGCTCCCATCGGAGGTCGATGTAGGCGTGGCGGAGGCGCAGGTTGTTGATGGAGGCGTTGGTGCTGCCGGTGAAGTCGCCCTCGATGTAGGCGCTGGTCTTGGCGCCGAGCATGTCGGGCCCTTTGACACGCAGGCCGAGGCGGGCGGTGATGGCCAGCATGTTGGCCTGCCAGCCGTCGTTGATGTCGTTGCCGAGGCTGTCGCGGAGGATGGGCTTGGGGTAGAAGAGCATCATGTCCTCGCGGCCTCCCACCACCGAGCGGCTGTCGGTGTAGTAGTGGGGGTTGACGAAACCGTGCCACTCGAGGCTGAAGGGGCTCTGGGCTTTCATAGTTCCTATAGTTCCTATAGTCACTATAGTTGCTATAGCCACTATTTTTCCTATCCGTTTCATTTCTTGATGGCAAGGATGAGACCGAGGGCCACGCCGAGCAGGGCGGCGAAGAGCACCTGGAGGTTGGCGGGCAGGATGAAGGTGATGGTGTGGGCCGGGAACCAGAAGAGGGGTATGGTCTTCTTGATGACGAAGTTCCACTGCATGTCCCAGTTGACCTTGTGGGCAAAGATTTCGCGCATCTTCATGGAGCGGAGAAGGCCGCGGACGGTGCCGCCGTTGTCGGTGATGTGGATGTCGGTGCATTTGTGGAAGGTCATCATCACCGGGGCGAAAATGGAGTTCATCAGGACGCTGACGGCGAAGGCCACGCCGAGTTTGCCCCAGGTGAACTCTGCGGCGCCGAACAGCGTTGCCGCGTCGTGCCATCCGAGGCTGCCGAGGAAGGCCGGCACGCCGACCTTAAAGATGACCATGGCCATGGCGATGCACATGCCAAGGAATCCCCAAACCATCATGCGGGGCAGGACGCCGAAGCCCTTCTTGTTGTAGACGCCTTCGCGGATGCGCAGGGCCAGCATCTCGCCCAGGGTGGCGAGGATGGCGAACTTGAAGAAGGCCATGATGTAGGGGTGGTGGGCTGTAGCCCAGTTGAAGCCTTCGGCGCAGCGGGTCTGCGGAATGGCGAAGAGCGCCGCCACCACGGCGACGCAAAGAATGAGTATCCAGTCTGCTTTTTTCATGGGGGACAATCAATTTACTATATTATACAATGTCAGGATGTATTTGCCACCGGAGTAGGGGTAGTCAGTGACACGGAAGGAGATGGTCATTGCACGGTTCTCATAGGATACCGTGCCGGAGACGCTGGTGTTGTAGGAGTGGTTGGAGTTGACGTAGATGCCGTCGCCGCCGATGTTGGCTTCATAGTTGTAGTCTATGACCTCTGCTTGTTCGACGGTGACATCGCCCCATTTCTTGGAAGAGGCTTGTATGGCGACGTGGGTGTCGTCAAGTTTGGTAATGGTGACGGTGTTGTTGGTTGTGGTGATGTAGGAGGTGTCGCGCCACTGGCCATTTTTCTGATAGCGGGTGTCGAGACGAGCATGGCATCCGTAGGAACCGGCGATACGGTCGGCGGCAGGTTCGTCGGTACAGGCGGTCAGCGTGACGGCCAGCAGCATGAGTGTCAATAATCTCTTCAAATGGTTCATGACGTTTAGCTATTAGAACGAATAGGTGGCTCCGTCCTTGCCGTCCTTGACGGTGACGCCGGCCTCCTTGAGGGCATCGCGGATTTTGTCGCTGGTGGCCCAGTCTTTATTGGCTTTGGCTGTGGCCCGGATGTCGAGGATGATGTGCATCAGTCCGTCGATGAGGGCGGTGTTGTCGCTGGCGGCCTCGTCGCGCATGCCGAGGATGTCGAAGAGGAAGGTGTCGAAGATGCCGCGGAGCTCGTCGATGTCGGCCTGGTTGAGTTTCAGTTTGCCGTCGGCGGCGGAGTTGATGATGCGGGCGCCTTCGAAGAGGTGGCTGATGACGATGGGGGTGGAGAAGTCGTCGTTCATGGCGTCGTAG
>DGTB01000106.1:0-466 GCA_002394185.1 Bacteroidales bacterium UBA4347
TCGTGCGCGACGGCATCGTCTGGGACCGCCGACGGCTGACCACCGAGGCTCACATCTTCCAAACCCGAAAGAGCGGAAAAACCGAGTTCGGCGCAGCCATCGACTTCATCGAGGTGTGCTTCCTTGGCCCTGTCAACGGCCAGGCGCTCATCTGTGCCAACAGCCACGAGCAGTCGAAGATAGCCTACAAGGCCGTGAAAGAGTTCGCCACGCAGATAGACCCCACGTGCATGAACCGCATGGGCGGAAAGTATTTCCGGCTGACTACCGACTCCATGAACTGGCAGCCAGGCAACAGCATGAAGGGCGAAATCAAAACGCTCGCTGCCGGTGGCAAAATTTCGAAGGATGGACTCTACGCCAGCCTCGTGCATGCCGACGAGCACGGCTCGGCCCGCTACGTGGCAGGCCGCTCCGACATGCAAGAGCTGGTCAACGTCTGCGCCGGTTCCATGGGACCGCGCCG
>DGTB01000106.1:548-3761 GCA_002394185.1 Bacteroidales bacterium UBA4347
GAGTCGCTCATCATGCACACCACCACGGCGGGGCTGGTCAACGAAGGGCCCTATAAGAACCAAATCGAAACCGTTGAGCAGCTGCTGCTCGACGAACTCGACCGACCGCTCGGACAGCCATGCCAGACCGAGGAGGATGAGTGGTTCGCGTTCCTGCTGCGCCTCGATCCGTGGGAGGTCAACTACGACCTGCCGCAACTCGACGACCCCGAGCTGTTTCGAAAGGTGAACCGCTCCATCGGCATCACCGTGCAGCCTACGTGGTACCGCAAGAGACTGCACGACGCGGAAAAGGACGAAGACGTGCGCAAGGAGGTGCTGACGAAAGACTTCAACATCTGGCAGACGGGCCGCATCACGCAGTGGATCAAGAGCGACCGCATCCGAACGCTACAGCGCGATCGGCGCATCGAGGACTGCCGCTTCGCCGATGGCTGGCAGGTGTTCGCGGGCATGGACTTCTCGCTGGGCGACGACCTGTTCGCCGTTGCCTACCTCGCCGTGGACTACACGCCTGGCGACAGCATGGCGGGACGCTTCTTTGCCGACTGCGACTGCTGGGTGCTGGAGGAGACTATGAAGCAGAGCCCCAACCGCCCGCTCTACGAGCGATGGGTGGAGCAGGGATGGCTGCACGTCTGCCCGGGCGAAGTCTTCGACAGCATGTACGCCATCAACCGCATCGCGGCGGTCAACGAGGCGGGCGTGAACATCCGCGCCTTCGGCTACGATCCGGCGCAGAGCATCCAGCCCATTAACCAGCTCAAGGCGTGGCTCCAGACGCTGTTCCAGGCTCGCGGCGGTCATTCGGCCAAAGACATCGCCGACGCCATCCGCCAGATGGTGCTGCCCGTCAGCCAGAACGCCATGGCACAGAACCCGCGCATCGGCGAGCTCGAGCACATGATCCTCGAGCGTGAGCCGTGGCTGCTGTTCTCGCAGAACCCCATGTGGCCGTGGATGTTTGGCAACTGTGCCTGCGAGGTCACCACCAGCGACCTGCGCCGCCTCGTGAAAGGAGGCCCGCGACCGACGCACAAGATCGACGGAGTGGCTGCCCTTGTGGACGCGCTGTGGTGCTTCGACTTGGCCGAGGGCCGCATCGACAACCCATAACTCAACACTTTGCACCTACAGTTTGCATGCAAATTGCATGCAAACTCAATGCTTTCCACCTACAAACTCAATGCTCCACAGGTGCTGAAGCATTGCTTTATAGGGTATAAACCCACCCCTTTACTAACTACAAAGGGGTGCTTTCTTCACATAAGACGACACAAATGGGCAAACAACTCTCTTTATTTGGCGACGAGGTGCTGGTACCGATCCCCGAATGTTCGCCGCTTGCGCTCGAAAAATACGGGACACCCGAGCGAGTGGCCCAGCTGACAGTGGAAGCGGCGCGGCGATGGAAACAGAAGCACCCAAAACAAAACGTGCTCGACTGCGTGCCGCCCGACTGGCGAGCCTACATCAAAGCAAACATCTAAATCACAAACAAATGCCATACGGAGAACTAACGCTGCCGCCTGTCTACACAGGCAGGACGAGCAGGGGACGCTACGCCAAAGGCAACGTCCCGTACAACAAGGGAAAGACTTGGGCCGAGTACATGCCCAAGCGAGCACAAAAGCGAGCCATGAAAGGCTGGAAGAACCTAGCCAAGTACCGGCCCAAGCATCGGGCCGAAACAGCAGGACGCAGTCGCCGACAGGTCATCGCCATCGACGACGATGGACGCTGGACGTGCTTCAGCTACATCGGCGCCGCTGCCCAGTGGATCGGCGGCAACCGCAACAACGTGGGCCGCTGCTGTCGCGACAACCAGTCGAAGCGCGTCATCCGTGGCGGGAAGGTGAACACCGACCACCGCTACATGGGCATCCGCTTCTACTTCGAAGACGACGACACCTGGCACTCGAAAATCAAATGAACCATCCTTGCAAGTTTTGCAAGAATTAGCAAGAATTATCAAACATCTAAAACACCAAACACTATGAACGTAAAACTAAAAGACGACACCATTAGCATCGACATGATCTGCTGCGAATTTAAGGACCTGCTCCAAGTCATCAACTATGGCAAGGAGTGGCTGTCGGAGAACGGCTACAGAGAAGCCGCCAAACAATACGACAGGATGCTGAAGGAACTGACGCCCCAGAACGTGCGCCGCGAGCTGCGCGAGATAATCATCAACGACAGCAGCATCAGCAAGTACCTCACCCTCGACGACGAACCAGCCGCCGCCAGCCTTGCCCCCGCCATGCAGAACGGCATCGTTATCAACGGCAAGCAATACGAGCTCGCCTTCGCCAATTCATCCGGCCCCTCCGACTGCGAACAGTGCGCCCTATATAACCAATGCGACAAGACTCTCGACGAATGCGGCATCCTTTGCGGTGCTCTATTTGGTGTGCCCGACGAAGCCTTTGCATTCTTCAAGGCCGTGGAACCAGCCGACAGCAAACCCTCATCACCCAACACCTAACACCCATCACCCAAGATTATGAAGCGACTATACATTTCCGGCCCGCTTACCGACAAAAAGACGGGCCACGTGAACGAGAAGAACCTCTCCACCTTTCGATGCGTAGCCGAGCAGCTGCGCGAACTGACCACCTTTCGCATCGTGGACCCCACCCGCGTGTGGGTGTGCCGATGGCCGCGCCTCTACCGATGGCTCGAGCACATCGCCGGCAAGAATGGCGCCTACCGCCTGACGCTGCTCTACGACCTGTGGCTGTTGTCGCGCTGCGACTACATCTACAAGCTGCCAGGCTGGCGAGAGTCACGCGGCGCAAACGTGGAGAGCTGCCTGGCCTTCCACATGGACATCTTCCCGCTGGCGAAGGCGATCAGGGAGAAGATAAGAACCCACACCTCGGGCAGTTGATAGTTGATAGTTAATAGTTGATAGTTTTTGATTACTCATAGCCAAAGGCCAACAGCTAACGGCCAACAGCCAAAGTAACACCACCATGCAAAAAATAGAAATCGACCACCACATCACCGAGATCATGGCGCTGCCATGCGTCGTGGCCTGCCAGAAGGCCCTCGACGGCTCGGGCATCTTCTACCTGGTACGCCCTGACGGACGCCCCGACCAACTCATCAGCGTGCGCCCCGGCGACCACCTCGTCGAAGACGACCACGGGCGCTGGCACCCAGTGCGACAGCTGGGGAGGCCGTAACGATAACGAAAACGATAACGAA
>DGTB01000012.1:0-189 GCA_002394185.1 Bacteroidales bacterium UBA4347
CACGATTTTTGAGAATAATTTTGCAATAAGTAAGAATTTTTCTTGTTTCGCTATCATTTTGACTGCTTTCAGCCGTGCAGTTCATCCCTCTTTTGCAAATGATTCCCCACTAATTGTTTTGTAGTTATGAAATATTTTTCCTATATTTGCACCCGAATTACGCCATGGTCCCGTAGCTTAGCTGAATAG
>DGTB01000012.1:296-2559 GCA_002394185.1 Bacteroidales bacterium UBA4347
CGGGATCACGAAAGATTAAAAGGAGAGAAGAAAAAGAAAGCTTGCTTTCGGTTTCTGACCTCCTTTTAAGCTTTTGTAGGATGGCTGGCGCCAGCCTATAGGGATATGCAATCCCAACGGGACTACCTTAGGCATCACCCCAGCTGCCATGTTAGGGTGCTAAGTTTTTCATTGTCAGAAACTCATCGCAGGCTCTCACTTCACAATCGTGATGCCCTCGGGTGCGTCAACAGTAGTGACAACCTCGCCTGAGGACGATTTCTCATGCCTAATGGTCACCGGTCCGAGCGGTGTGGGGAAGGCGCCCTCCGCCCACTGCAGGTCGGCCAGGTGCGGCGTGATGCGCAGTTTGCGGCATCCCGGCTCCAGCACCTCCACGCCCAGCACATGCTGTGAGAGCCACGCCGTGGGTCCCGATGCCCATCCGTGACAGAGCGAGTGGCGGTAGCTCAGGTAGCAGTAGTCGCCGTAGTCACGGTGCACGTCGACCTTTCCCTCCGGCACCATCTCGTCGATGCGCGCCGCATTGCGCATCCAGTCGATGTTGAAGTCCTCCCAGAAGGTAGTGGCGCCCAGGTCGAGCATGGCGCCCCAGTACTGCCTCATCAGGTCGAGTGCCTTCTGCCAGTGTCCGCCCTTGGCCAGCGCCTCGAGCATATAGTAGCCATAGAAGGTGGAGAATCCCTCCACTTCGAAGTCGGCAGTCGGTTTCAGCAGGCCCGCTATCATCTTCAGTGCCCTTGCCTGCTGCAGTCCGTTGTCCGGCAGCACTTTGCGTGCCAGCCGTTTCACCGTCTCGCTGCATTTGGCCGCCCGCTCCTCGTCGCCCATCCACCGGCAGAGCGCCCCGGCATCCGTCATGGCCCATGAGATGAGCGCCCTGTAGCCCGCCTCCATGCCCTTTTTGTTGGGTGTCGACGGCCAGTCGAGAAAGCGTGCCATATCGCCGTTGTTGCCCTCCTCCAGGTGTTCGGTTCCGTTTTTGTCCACGAGCGCCGCAATCTTATCCACCAGTCCTGTGATGTAGTCATGGTGCCGCATCAGGAAGTCGCGGTCGCCCCCGTGCATGAACCAGTCGTGCTGTATGATGAGATACTAGAGCGAGTAGCTGCTCATGCCGTTGAACCATCTGGGCAGCGGGAATTCCTCGGCTGCCACATCGAGCGAGCGCGTCACCACCTCGTTCTGCCCGAACACCCTCATGATGGTGTTCACCTCCGGGTGCATGTCGCCCAACCAGATGCAGCGGTCGCGCTTTATGCCGTCCCAGAGATACTCCTGCATGCACATGTGCACGGTATAGGCCCCCGTCATCCAGATGCTGTCGAGCCTCGGGTCGCTGCACCGGAACGCCCCCACATAGGGCACGTCGCGGTAGCGCAGAATGGCCGTGGCCTCCTTCAGGCTGATGCTGCGTCCCGGTTCGAGCAGGTCGATGCGCACGAATCTGAATCCCGAGCTGCCTATCTCCATCTGTCCGTATCGCGGCAGCAGGTATTCGGCGTCGCGGGTGGCATGGTCGTTGGTGGCGAATCCCTTTCGGTTCTGCCCTCCGTCGGCATCGGCGCAGCACTCCGCCACGCTCTCGCCGAACCGAATTCTCACCTTGGCCGAAGCTGCGTTGGCATGCCCCGCCACCAGTTTCAGTCCGCCGTGCAGCTCGCGTCCATAGTCCAGGATGATGCTGGCAGTGCCGCTGTCGCCGTTTTTCATCAGGCAGGCCGGCACCCCTGCCAGGTCCGGCTGGCCGTTGCCCCCACGGAGCAGCAGTTCGGCCGACTTCAGTTCGCCTTGCATCCACACGATGCGCTTGGGTGTGAGGTAAGCGCGTGTCAGCCGGTCGGTCTTGGCCTGCTGTCCCCACACGGGCGGCAGCATCGTCTGCGCCCCGGCCAGCGAGCAGCACAGGAGAGCCATCAGGGCAAAGATCTGTCTCATAAGCTATGACGAAGGTTAAAACCATCGCAAAAATAGGAAAAAATCGCAACAAAGCGAGCGATTCCTGCATTTTTTTGATTCAAAAAAAACTGTGCCTGCACACCGCGGGGATGCACAGACACAGAAAAGAATGATTGTATTTACAAATAGTCTATTTCAGCTTGATAGACTTGACAATCTGCTCCACGAGCGGCTCATAGACCTTGGCCTGCGACTCGGGGAAGAAGATATTGCCCGAGACATTGGCGCCGCTCTCGCTCACTATCCACCACCGCCAGGTGACGCCCTTGTCGCCCTCGTCGAGTTCGTGGAAATGGCGCATCAG
>DGTB01000122.1 GCA_002394185.1 Bacteroidales bacterium UBA4347
GCACGGCGACACGCTGATATGGAGCCCCTGGCGCGGCCCCCTGCAGTTCTACCTCGGCTCGCGCCAGCCGGGTTCGCAGGGTATCGCCGAGGCCGACGGCACGGGGACAGCGCTGACGCTGGTGCCCAATCCCGCCCGGGGCCGCGTAGCCGTAGCCCTCGGCGACGGACCCGTCCGCGGCGCGCTGTCCCTCGTCGACGCCAAGGGCTCCGAGGTGCTCCGCCTCGACGACGCGCAGCTGCCGCTCTCCCTCGACACCTCGCCCCTCGCCCCGGGCGTCTACCTCCTCCGCCTCAGCACCGAGGCTGGCTCCTACGCCCGCAAGCTGGTGGTCGGGGAGAAGTGAGTATGAGGGGCATGAGAATATTTTTGGTGGTGTCGGGAAAAAGTTGTAATTTTGCAGCCGAATTATGAAGACACCGATTGTAACACTGACCACAGACTGGGGCACCCAGGGCTTCTTCGCCGGCATGGTGAAGGGGGCGCTGATGAACATGGTGGAAGGTGTGCAGGTGGTGGATATCACGCACGGCGTGGAGCCCTTCAACGTGAGGGCGGCGACCTTCGTGGTGAAACATGCCTGCAAGGGTTTCCCCCTGGGGACGGTGCACATTGTGGACGTGGCGTCGGCGCATACGCCGGAGCGGCCTTTTGTGGCCGTGAAGGCCCGCGGGCAGTACTACATCTGCTGCGACAACGGCCTGCCGGCCATGGCGCTGGGCGAAGAGATAGAGGATGTGAGCAGCATTCCGGTGCAGGAGAACGGGGTCTACAACTTCGCCGCCTACACGCTGTTCACCCGCGTGGCGGCCATGCTGCTGGGCGGTGCCACGATGCGCGACATCGGGCCGCGCCACGAGGCCTTGCTGCAACGCCCCTACGCTGGCTGGATGCCCCAGGAGGACGGCGGATACCGCATATACATCGACTACATCGACAGCTACGGCAATGCCTATCTGGGCATGACCTACCAGGAGTTTGAGGGGCTGCGCCAAGGGCGGCGGTTCACCGTCACCGTGCGCGACCAGGAGATTGGCGAGGTGATGGCATCGTACTACCAGCAGCATGCTCAAAGCGACCCGCGGCGCAAGCTGCGCCTGACGGTGTCGGCCACCGGTGTGCTGGAGCTGGCCGTGAAGGAGAGCTCGTTCACCCAGCTGATGGGCCTGAGGGCCACCGACTCGGTGCTGCTGAGGTTCAGAGACTGAGTGGGTGAGCCGCTGAGTGGGTGAGTGGATTGATGAATAAAAAAAAAGAGTTCGCGAACATGTGTTCGCGAACTCTTTTACTTAATCTGCCCAGGCACTCATGTTCACTCCTTGGGAGTCTTCCAGGAGAAGAAGACCTGGACGCCGGCCATCTGGTAGACCTGCAGGTGTCCCCACTTGCCCATGCCGGAGAAGTCGGTATCCCACTTGAGGTTGAGGGCGAAGTTGGCGGCGATGTGGGAGGAGAAGCGGTAGTCAAGCTTCACTTCGAAGTCGAGGTCGGTCTCGAAGACACGGCGCTGGAGCCAGTTCATGTCGGCGAGGTCGGCCCAGGTTTCGTCGGTGGCGGCGAGGTTGTATTCGCAGTCCTCGGGTTTGGTGAGGGTGCCGGGATTGTCGACAAAGGCCTGAATATTGTCCCAAGCCATGTGCGAAGGTTTCTTATAGTCGTAGAAGAGCTCGAGGCGGGCGTAGAGATCGAGGCTGGGGAGGATGTCCTTCTTGAGGTACTGCGCCTTGACGTAGCTACCGAGGGCGAAGTAGGCGTGGGTCCAGGAGCGGTCGGGGTCGGCGGGGTTGAAGCCCTTGTCCTGGATGACACCGTAGGTGTAGCCGGAGTCGATGAGGTCGTTGTTGAAGACGAAGGTGGTCTTGCCGGTCAGGAAAGAGAGGGAGACGGACCAGTCGGCTTTCTTGTGTTCGAAGGAGAGAGCGGTGGTGAGGTAGGCGGGAGCGAAGAAGGAGGAGACCATCTTGCCCTCGTTGTCGCCGGCGCCGGCATACTCATAACCGGGGGCGAACTGAGTCTTGAGGTTGGCGGTGAAGCTGGCGCCCCAGTCCTTGTAGGCCTTCCAGGAGATGGCGGAGGTGAGGTCTATTTTATCGAGGCTCTTGCGGATGCTCTCGAAACGGCCACCTTGGGCGGAGTTGTCGAGGTCCTGCCATGCCTGGCCGAAGCCGAGGTCCACGATGTTGTCCCACACATACTTGGGATGGGTGTACTTGTAGTTGCCGAAGAAGGTGAGGTTGAGGTCGATTTGCGAGGTACCGGTGGAGGACCAGTTGTTGAACATCGACTCACTGAGTTTGAGCGCCGGGGTGGAGAGGGTGGTCCAAGAGCCCTGAGGGGCAGCGTCCTGCGCCGTAGCGGGGACGGCGGCGGCCAAACAGAGGGCCGCGCAAAGAGCATAAATGCGTTTCATTGTTGTAAGATATTTGTTATTACTTGATTGATTTCACCGATAAGGAATCCACGAGAGAGGAGGAAGGCTGTGAGCTTTTGCCGCAGGGCAGAAGGGTCGTCGGAGGAAGGGCGCAATTCGCGCAGCTTCTTTTCGGCCACGTCGGCAAGGACGGCGTGGTAGTCATCCTCGTTGACAGAGGCCATGCCGCTCTCGACAGCGGCGCGTGACAAATGTTTGAGACGCAGCTGATAGAGCACTTTCTGGCGTCCCCAGTGCTGGTGCAGGATCTTGCTTTCGCAATAGGCACGGGCATAGCGGACATCGTCGAGGTAGTTTTCGGAATAGAGCTTCTCCACAACGGCGTCGGACTCGGCCGGGGTGGCCCCCCAGGTAACAAGTTTCTGGCGCACGGCATCCTCGCACTGTTCGGAGAGGGCGCAGTAGCGGCGCGCTCTGTCGAGCAAAGCTCGGAAAGAGTCGCTGTTACGCAGGTTATCTTCCATCTTCTTCATGATGCTAAACAAAATGCAAAAGTACAACTTTTTTTTGAAACGGCAATAATGATTTTGCCATATCAGTTTTTTTTTGTAATTTTGCATTTGGTAAAATATATATATAGTTTTATGGCAAAAGGGAGAATACTATTTGTGAATCAGGAAATTGCGCCTTTTTCACCCGAAAATGAACAGAGTCTGTTCGGGCGCTATTTGCCTGCAAAGACTCAGGAGATAGGACGCGAGATCAGGGTTTTTATGCCTAAGTTCTGCGAAGTGAACGACCGCAAGCACCAACTGCACGAGGTGATTCGCCTCTCGGGGATGAACCTCATTGTAAACAACTGCGACCACCAACTGATTATCAAGGTGGGGTCCATTCCGTCAGCACGCATGCAGGTCTACTTTATCGACAACGAGGAATACTTCATCAACAGCAAAGGACTAATGGACGAAAAATGCCACCTCTACCCTGATACCGACGAGCGGTTGCTCTTTTTCGGTCGCGGTACGCTGGAGGCAGTGCGCAAACTGGCCTGGCAGCCCCACCTGATACATTTCACGGGGTGGTTTGCCTCAATGATACCCTTCTATCTGCGCCGCATCAACAAGGAGAACGCCTTCTTCAGCGGCACAAAGATGGTCATTACCCTGACAGGCGACCGCTTTGAAGGCCCCATCGGTGGCGACCTGGAGCGGAAAATGAAGACCGACGGCGCCACAGCCAAAGACCTGCGCCTCTATGGCCAGACCGACTATCTGGGCCTGATGAAGTCGGCCATCACTTATTCGCAGGGAGTGGTCATCGGATCGCCCAATGCACACCCCGAGCTGGTGGCTTTCGCCAAGGAGAACAAACGCAACGTGCTCGACTACATCGAGGACCGTGACGAGTTCTTCGCCCGCATCAACAAATTCTACGACAGTATCGTAGGCAGCAGCAAATTTGAGAACTAAAAACAATTATGAAAACTATCAACAAAGGTTTGCTCGCACTGACGGCCATGGCCATGATGGTTCTGCCGACAGCCTGCACCGACGAGGAGTCGGCCCTGGGCATCGACCTTGTGGACACCGCCACACTCTACAATGAACTCACGGACACGCTCTATGTCGACAGTGCGTGGACCGAATACGAGGACTCGCTTCTGACGAGCAACTACTCCTTCGGCATTATCGGCAATTACACCGACGCCACCTTCGGCAAAGTTAGTTCTTGGCTCTACACACAGATTGCCTTACCCCCGAACACGAATGACATATCTTTCGACAACTCGCTGGTAATCGACTCTGTGGTGCTGACCTTGGCAAAGAACCAGTTGTTCCCCGATTCGAGCCGGGTATACAACTTCCACTTCGAGGTGAAGCAACTTGCCCAACCCTTGCTTTCGGACACCTCTTTCTATGCCGTCAACACGCTACCCGTGGACGAGAGCAAGGTGTTCTACGACGGCAAAGTGAGTGTCAGCGAACACGACACTGTGGTGAGGCTCAAACTCAAACCGACCATCAACAGCGTCATCCGCCGCACAGCCACTGCCGAGGAATTCATAGAGCAGACCAAAGGCCTGCGCGTACGTCTGACCAATGCCGGCGACGAAGGCATGGTCAGCATCGACTTCTCGTCGTCAACGACCGGTTTGCGCGCACACTACCACTACGTGAACGGCAACGACACCACGCAGGGTTTCTACACTTTCCTGCTGGGAGCCGGCACTTCGCATTTCACCCATTTCGAGCATGACTATACCGGGACACTGTTTGCCAACCACAACCAGCTTCCCGGAACACTCCGCCTCTACCTTGAACCCATGGGAGGCCATCGCATACGCATGAACTTCGACCACGACCTTCAGTCCTTCCGTCAGAAACATCCCTGGGCCGTGATACACCACGCCGAACTTGTGATGCCTCTGGCCCCCGAATCTCCAGAGATGCACCCCGACCAGATTCTCACTCTTGGCAAACAGACTGATGGTAGCGATGCTTATATCGATGATCTCATTGACCTCTACACCCTCAGCGGATACGATGGCACATACCACGAGGATGGCAACTACTATCGCATGCGCGTTACACAGCACATGCAAGGTCTCCTGCGTCAAGGCAAAGACCCCGGATTATTGCTCCTGCTTAACTCGCGCCGCAATGCAGCCCAACGAGCCATCTTCTACGGTACTTCGACGTCCAACCAGCCACATATCATAATCAGCTATTCTGAATAAAAAAGACCTATATATGAAAAAACTCCTTGCCATAGCACTGATTTCTTTTGTGGGTCTTCAGGCTGTAGCCACTGCCCAGACCCCCTATCAGAAAAAATACTCCAACACCAACCAGCCTTCAGTACAGGGCACCCTCAACGACCAAAACCGTCGCACCGGCAGCTGGACCTGGTGGTATACAAACGGCAGAATATCCCAAGAAGGCACTTATGAAAACGGTAAAAAGACCGGTGTATGGACGCTCTACTATGAGGACGGCAGTCGCATGGCCGAAGAATGTTACGGTACCGGCACCTCACGCAGCTGGCATCGCAATGGTGATCTGAAGAGCGAGGTGGCCGTGGAGGACGGCAAGAAAACAGGCCTCTACCGCTCGTGGCACGACAACGGACAAAAGGAAGAGGAAATCACCTATGTCAACGGAAAACGTGAAGGTGCCACGTTCCAATGGCATCGCAACGGAGCCATGCGCTTCAGCGGGCAATACAAAAACGATGCACTGCAGGGCGACGCCGTATGGTACTTCCCGAACGGCAAAGTGGACATGCGTGGCAAACTTGTCGATGGTGAACAGGATGGCGAATGGACCTTTTACTGGCGCAGCAACGGCAAACTCGGCATCCAAGGCACCTATGCAAAAGGCAAAGAAATAGGGCAATGGATTTACTACTATGAAACCGGCGAACGCTGGCGTACAGGCAACTATAATAACGGCAAACGCGAAGGGCTGTGGACAACATGGTATGAGTCTGGAGCCAAGCTGCATGAAGGCCGCTATGCCGACGGCAAAGAAGACGGCCGCTGGACAGCATGGTACGAGGACGGCAAGGTGGACTACTACGGCGACTTCTCTGACGGTATGATGGAAGGTGAATGGAAAGGCCTCTACGACGACGGATCGGTGCGCTACATTGTTCACTACTCAGGCGGCGAAAAAGACGGTGAAGAAATACGCTATTACCCCAATGGGAAAATAGAAATACGGCAGAATTTCAAGAGTGGGCAACTCGACGGAAAATACGAACGCTACAATGAATCGGGGGCTCCTGTTGAAAAAGGCCAGTTTGCCGACGGCCAGAAAGAAGGCCGATGGACATGGTACGAAAATGGACGTGAGGTCTATAAAGCCAAGTTCAAAGACGGGAAAGAGGTCAAATGAAACTCCTGCTGGCATCCAAATCGCCCCGTCGCCGTCAACTACTAAGCGAGCTGGGCTACCCTGTTGAGTTCATAACTCTCAATGTCGACGAGCATGTGCCTGCCGGAACACCGGCAGCCGACACAGCCGAAATACTGGCATGCCGTAAAGCCGCGGCCTGCCCCGTCGACGTCATCGGCGACGACGATATTCTGGTCGCGGCCGACACTGTAGTGGTATTAGGAGAAAAAGTATTGGGGAAACCCGCCAACCGGGACGAAGCCATGGATATGCTCCATGCCCTTGCCGGCAATCGTCATACTGTCTACACGGGCGTATGCATGCGAACAAGCCACCAGAGCCTTTCTTTCACCGAGAAAACAGACGTCTTTTTCCGTCGGCTTGATGACAAAGAGTTAGCCTACTACGTAGACAACTACCACCCTTACGACAAAGCAGGAGCCTATGGTATTCAAGAATGGATCGGGATGATTGGAATAAGCCGAATTGAGGGTTGCTATTACAATGTCATGGGACTCCCTGTGGCACGTGTCTATGAGGCCATCCAACTTCTAACGCAAAAAAAATGATTTATCCATTCCATCGCAACTCAGAATCGCCTTCAAGACGGACCCTGCCCTCATCAATCATTTCCCGGATGGCATCGCCCGAATTCTCATAACCCTTTTCTGAGAGCATCTGCATCAATTGCCTCACACTGACAGGACTCTTTTTCAACAATTCCTCCACAGCCGCCGTCACATCGCCTTGTCGGCTGCCTTTGTGTAAACAGACATCGCACACACCGCAATCATTGCCAGTCTGTTCTCCAAAATAGGACACCAATTGTCGACTCCGGCATATATCACTGCTGGTCACATACGAAACCATTGCATCCATACGCTTCTGTGCTGCATTTTTCAAAAAAGAATAGTTAGCCTCCGACGGACAAATTTGGCTTTCGTCTATACGCTCACTGACAAAATATATCTGCGGTCCATGCGAACGAGGTCTGTATTGGATGATGTGCATGTCGTCCAACTGTTTCAACGAAGCCATTACATCGGTAGTCTCAAGGTTGAGTTTTCTGGCAATTTTGCGCTCATCTATAGACGTAGCCACATCCATAAGTCCCGGATACATCCTCATGGCACATTGCAGCAACTCCCCCAGTCGAAGGTGGTTCACATAAAAGCGGTATACCTCGTCCCTCGTAGCAGGCACATAGACTGTAGAAAAGGATTCTTCTATCGCCGGAATTGCAATGAGACCCTCCCTCTCCAAAATACGGCATGCACTGTAGAATTCACGAACCACAAAATTATTATTGAAACATATCTGCTCAATGTCGAAGTTGAAACACATATCCGCGCCGCTCCCTATCGGCAGACGGTAGTGGTTGCACAATGCACGATAGACATTCCTGATACGCTTCACCGATGGGAAATCCAGCTCCAAATCGTGCTGCCGCTGGCTGATATCAGACGGGTCACATATCAGTATAGCATAGGCCTTATTGCCATCGCGTCCGGCACGCCCCGCCTCTTGGAAGTAGGCTTCAAGAGACTCGGGCATATCCATGTGCACCACAAATCGTACGTCGGGCTTGTCAATGCCCATACCGAAAGCATTCGTAGCCACCATCACACGACAACCTCCAGCCATCCATAAACGCTGTCTTTGGTCGCGCTCGCGCGAATCGAGACCAGCATGGTAAAACGTGGATGGTATTCCCGACTCTTCCAAGAAACGAGCCACATTCTGCGTGCCGCTACGACTGCGCATGTATATAATTCCCGAGCCCCCTACCCTTCTCACAATTCTCAACAGGCGGTGGTTTTTGTCTCCGTCGCGCAATACCATATATGACAAATTCTCCCTGACAAAACTCGATTGGAACCGGTGACAGTCCTTCATCTGTAGCTTCTCGCAGATGTCGTCTGCCACTACGGGTGTAGCCGTCGCTGTAAGGGCAATGACTGGCGCATCAGGATGATATTCCCTGATACTGGCTATCTGAAGATATGGTGGACGAAAATCGTAACCCCATTGCGAAACACAGTGAGCCTCGTCCACTGCTATCATTCCTACATTCATCCGCCTGAAATACTCTATAAACATGCGCTGTCGCAACCGTTCGGGCGATACGTACAAGAACTTCAGCGTACCACTGATGGCATTGGTAAGCACATTGGTAACTTCGTTGCCTCGCATACCCGACACAATGCATGACGCCCTCAACTTGCGGTCGTTCAACTGTTGCACCTGGTCTTTCATCAAGGCTATCAGTGGCGACACTACCAAGCATACTCCCTCTCGCATCAGCGCAGGCAACTGGTAGCAGAGCGACTTGCCCCCACCAGTAGGAAGCAGGGCCAACGTATCGTGGCCCTGCATCACAGAATCTATGATTTCTTCTTGCAATGGGCGAAACGTGTCGTATCCCCAATGCTTCTTCAGTAGTTTGCGTTTCTCGTCCATCAGCGAATCAGTGTCACCGTACCCTGCACCGAGCTCAGCGTCGTCGTGCCGGGTTTGCGGAAGCGGCAGGTGTACACATACGCACCCTGCGGCAGCGGCTCGCCGTCTCGGTTCGTGCCGTCCCACTCAAAGTGGACGTCGTCCGAGTCGTACACCAGCTCGCCGCGGCGGTTGTAGATGTAGATGTGGAAGAACTGGTACTCGTTGATGGTGTGGATCGTGAACTTGTCGTTCCCGTCGCTCGACCCCGGCGTTATCGCCGTCGGGAACCACACCGTGAACACGTTCACAGGTATCTGGAACCTGTATTCCGTCGGGCACTCCAGCGC
>DGTB01000045.1 GCA_002394185.1 Bacteroidales bacterium UBA4347
TGAAGGCGGCGTAGTCGTTGAGCGTATAGGTGCCGGCGTAGGCGCCGAGGGCCTTCTGCTGCTGGTTGATGTTGAGGTCGATGAGACCGCACGAGCCGTTGTTGAGCACCATCTCCATGGCCTGGGCCAGGAGGGCGTCGTGGCTGCCGTTACCCTCCTCGATGCGGAAGGCGATGGTGAGGTTGGCCGGGTCCTGACCGTTCACGAGGCGGATGATGGGGCTCGTGATGGGCTCTTCCTTCACTTTGCGGAACGTGGGCACCGTGCTGGGTACCCAGCTGCCGAAGTATTTGTCAATCACCTTGATGGCCTCGTCGGGATTGAAGTCGCCGGCCATGGCGATGCACATGTTGTTGGGCACATAGTAGGCGGCGTGGTATTCGCGGATGTTCTTCATCGAGGGATTTTTGAGGTGCTCGATGGTGCCGATGGTGGTCTGCTGGCCGTAGGGGTGGTGGGGGAAGAGGGCGGCCATCATGGTCTCGTTGACGCGGCGGTTGTCCTGCGCCATGCCGATGTTCTTCTCCTCGTAGACGGCCTCCAGCTCGGTGTGGAACAGGCGCAGCACCAGGTTCGGGAAGCGGTCGCCCTGCACCTTGGCCCAGGTCTCCAGCTGGTTGGCCGGAATGTTCTCGACGTACATCGTGTAGTCGTTCGAGGTGAAGGCGTTGGTGCCCTCGCTGCCGATGGCCGTCATGCTCTTGTCGTACTCGTTGGCGATGGCGATTTTCGAGGCCACGTAGCTGATTGAGTCAATCTGGTGGTAAATCTCCTTGCGGCGCTGCTCGTCGGTCGTCTTGCGATACACCTCGTAGAGGTCCTCAATCTTCTTGATTTCCACCTTCTCGCGCTCCCAGTCGGTGGTGCCCAGCTGGTGGCTGCCCTTGAAGAGCATGTGCTCCAGGTAGTGGGCCAGGCCCGTGGTCTCGCTGGGGTCGTTCTTCGAACCGGCGCGCACGGCCACATAGGTCTGGATGCGCGGAGCATCCTTGTAAACGCTCATAAACACCTTCAACCCGTTCTTCAGCGTGTACTCGCGCACGCCCAGCGGGTCGTTGTCATAGGTCTTGTACTCGTACTTCTGTGCGCTCACGCCCGTGAAGAGCATCGCGGCCACAAAGCACAACATTACACTTACTTTTTTCATTTTTCTATTTGTTTATTAATTATTTATATTACTAATCATTCCACATTTACTCCTGCAAAGATACAAATAAAAACCGAACTGCCAATCGAAAACATCCACAATCACCACAAATGGCTATGCAAGCTCTTTCACGCTTCGCCCCGATAGAAGGGTGCAAAGACGTGGTTGGAGAAGCTCTGGGGAGTGTTGTGTGGAGAAGGAGATGGAAGTTTTCAACGGGGGCGTTTGATAACTTTTTTGAGGGGGGGGGCGTGGATGAGGAAAAATGTTGTATTTTTACATTCGGAAAAGTATACTGCCAATGCGGTGTAATTGTTTTGTTATCAAAAATATAAATAAATAAAGCACGATGAAAAACGGTATCAAAGAACTGACCGAGGGCATGCAACGGCTGTGCGCCATTGCGAACCGGATAGTGGCTCATGGGGATGAGGTGAGCCCCATAGAGCGCGATTTGTTGTTGGAAGACCTGCGCCGACTGTACGAGGTTGCGCTGGGCCTGGGGGACGAGGAGAAGAGTGTGAGGTCCGAGGTCAAAGGTCCGAGGTCTGAAGTGAAGATGCCAGACGACGAGATACTGTCGTCGACGGTGATGGCCACGATGGCGGCCATGGCTCCCGCGCCGGTAGTGGCGGAAGAACCCGCCCCGGCCATAGAAACACAGCGTGCGGTGTCTCCCATGGAGACAGAAAATCCCCCGGTCGCCGAGGAAACAGAAGATGCCCCAGCCAGCGAAGATTCCATTGCCCCTGATCCGGAGTTGGTCTCTGAGCCCGAACCGGAACCTGCCCCGATGCCTGCCATGGAGGATCTGGAGGGCAACGGCAACAGTCTGTTGTTCGACGAGGTGATTATCGAGGAGTCCGCCCCGACGGCAGAAGAAATGCCTGCTGCGTCTCTACAAGTGGAGGCTGATGATGCCCCAGCCAGCGAGGAAGAACAGGTGACGCCTGCGGAGCCCCCCAAGCCTACGGCGGAACCAGAGCACAAGGCTGCTGGCACGCAGGCGTCGCTACTGGACTACCTGAAGCGTCCCGTGGAGGAGAAGCCTACGGTGCGTACGCTGGGTGAGAGCCTGGGAGGAGTGGAGAGTGGAGAACGGAGAGTGGAGAGTGTGTTGACGAAGAAGGTGTCGGACCTGCGTACCGTCATCAATATCAACGACAAATTCAGCTTCATGAGCGAGTTGTTCCGCAACAACATGAAGGCCTACAACGACTTCATCCTGCGGCTGAACGCCATCGATACGCGCGACGAGGCATTGCTGTGCGTGAGCGAGGTTTCGGCACAGTACCATTGGGACGAGAGTTCGATGGCTGTGCAGGCATTCTACAAGGTGTTTGACAAGAAGTTCTAAGTATTATGGGAAAGGCAATATTGTTTTCGGCACCGTCGGGGTGTGGCAAGACGACGATTATCAACGAATTGATGGGCTCGGAGGCCAACGAACGTCTTGACCCGAAGCAACTGACCTTCAGTATCTCGGCCACTACCCGTGCGCCGCGAGGCGAAGAACAGCACGGCAAGGACTACTACTTCCTGAGCCGCGAGGAGTTCATGCAGAGGGTAGGGAAGGAGGAGTTCCTGGAATGGGAGGAGGTGTACAGTGGCACATGCTATGGTACGCTGAAGAGCGAGATTGAGCGCATCTGGAACGAAGGCAAAGTGATAGTGTTCGACGTGGACGTGAACGGCGGCCGCAACATCAAAAAGTATTTCGGTGGCGACGCACTGAGCATCTTCGTCATGCCACCGAGCGTAGAGGTGTTGGAACAGCGCTTGCGCAGCCGTGGAACGGACAGCGAGGAGGCCATCGAGAAGCGTCTGGCCCGCAGCGCCGAAGAGTTAAAGCAGGCCCCAGCCTTCGATGTGACCATTGTGAACGACGATCTGCAACGTGCTGTCGCCGAGACGCGCAGGGTGATAGAAGATTTTTTGGGAGCAAGATGTTAAGCGTTAAGAGATGAACAGGAACCGACTGATAGGGGTACTGAAGAAATACGACTACGTGGTGGTCTTCCTGCTGCTGGTGGTGGTGAGTGCGGTGCTGATGTCGCGCACGAGCTACTACCAGGGGTCGAAGCTGGTGGCGTGGTCCAACGCGGTGGCGGGAGGTTGGTATCAAGGGGTGCACAGTGTGGGCGGATACTTCGACCTGAAGGGGGAGAACGACCGCCTGGCGGCAGAGAACGCGCAGCTGAAGGCGCAGCTCGGGTCGTCGTACATCAGCTACACCGACAGCGTCTTCACCGTCAACGACACCACCTACAAGCAACGCTACGAATATACGGAGGCGCGGGTAATCAAGAACTCGTGGAGCCAGCAGAACAACTTCATCATGATCAACAAAGGCAGCGCCCACGGCATCAAGGTGGACCAGGCCGTCATCTCGCCCGAAGGCATTGTGGGCGTGGTGATGTCTGTGTCGAAGAACTTCGCCACCATCATGCCGGTGTTGCACAGCGACAGCCGCAACAGCGTGAAGGTGAGGCGCACGGGCATCAGCGGCTCGTTGGTGTGGGACGGACTGGACTACCGTTATGCACAGGTGGTCGATGTGCCGGCGACGCACCAGTTCGTGGACAACGACACCATCATCACCTCTGGTTTGGCCAACGACTTCCCCGAGGGAGTGCCGGTTGGATATGTGGTGGAGGCCGAGCCGCTGAGTGGCAGCGGGTTCTACAAGGTGAAGATTCGTCTGGCCACGGACTTCAACAAACTGGACCATGTGTACGTCATCAACAACCGTTTCCGCGAGGAACAGGAGGAACTGATGGCCAAAACGGAGGGAAGAGAGGAAAAATAAGGTTATAGGATAGAGAAAAGATTGTTAAATAAAAGGATATATGAAAAAGATTGTTTTTACCCTGATGCTGGTATTGGCCTGTACGGTTGCACAGGCACAGATTCTTTACCGCATCAGCGGTAACGGGTTGCAGAAGCCCAGCTACATCGTCGGCACCTACCATCTGGCGCCGTCGACCTTCGTGGACAGCATCTCCGGTGCCCGTGCGGCGTTTGATGCTGTGGAGCAGGTGTACGGCGAGGTGGACATGATGGAGACCTTGAAACCCGAGAACCTGATGAAGATGCAGAAAGCCATGATGCTGCCTGAGGGAACGACGTTGTCGACGCTGCTGGATAAGGACCAGATGGGGCGTCTGAATGCCGTGTTGCGCGAGGTGATGGGAGTGGATATGAGCAATGAGGCTGTGGCGGCGCAACTGGACAAGTTGTCGCCCTCAACGCTGGAGTCGCAGATTTCATTGTTGGTATACATGAAGAATCAAAAGGGAGCCGTGGACATTACGTCGATGATAGATACCTACTTCCAGCAGGAGGCCATGAAGAAGGGCAAGGGTGTTGGCGGACTGGAGACGGCTGACTTCCAGATGGAGGTGCTCTACGGCGCCTCGCTGGAGAAGCAGGTGAAGTCGCTGATGTGCTTTGTGGACAACTTCCAGGACGGCGTGGAGATGGCCGAGTTCATCACGGCGGCCTATTTCGCCCAGGACCTGGAACAGCTCGAGGAACTGAACCTCGAAGAACAGGAGGACGAATGCTCCAGTCCCGAGGACAACGAGAAACTCATCTATGGCCGCAACGCCGACTGGGTGAAGAAGATGCCGGAGATTATGAAAGCCAAGCCCACGCTCTTTGTCGTCGGCGCGTTCCACTTGTGTGGAGAGCGCGGAGTGTTGAGGATGCTTGAAGCCAACGGATATACTGTTGAAGGTGTAAGAAGATGAATAAACTTATTTGGAGAAATATAGGCCGATTTATATTGTTGATGGCACTGCAGCTACTGGTGCTCAACCACGTGTACCTGGGCGGTTATGTGATGCCGATGTTGTATGTGCTGTTCATACTCATGTTGCCCACGGATACCAAGCGCATTCCGATGCTGCTCATCGCTTTTGGAACCGGGCTGATTGTCGACGTAATGAACAACATGCTGGGTTTCCACGCGCTGGCCTGCACAGTGGTGGCTATGCTGCGTATTCTTTTCGCCGACCGCATACTGACACGCGGCGAGCCTGTGACCATCGACAGCCCCAGCATCTACAGCGTCACGCCGCAGTATTTTATCAGCTATCTCATGCTGATGCTTGCGGCATTCTATCTGGTATTCTACACATTGGAGCTCTTCGGGTTCCGCAGTATAGGAGGTGTGCTGTTGTCTACGGTGGCCAGCACCTTGGTGAGCACGCTGCTGGCGGTGTTGTACCAGTTCATTTTTTTAAAGAAGGAGACCACAGTATGAAGACAAAGGAAGAGAACGGTAGAAAAGGGGATTTCCTTGGAGAAATGAAAAAATATGCTGTGCTGTTTTTTATTCTCCTATTTCCGTTTTTCGGTCTGCTCCAAGCTCAGACTGCCGTTGGAAAATGGCGCTCCTGTCTCGACTATTCGCAAGTGTTCCACGTGGCCTATGCTGGCGACCGAATCTATGCCGGCGCCCGGGGAGGTGTGTTTTGCTATGATATGGGAAACCGCAGTTTGACGACCATGAGCAAGGGCGACGGATTGAACGACGTGGGTATCGCCACCCTGGCCTATGATTTTGCCACGCAAAGCCTGGTGGTGGCCTACAACAACTCCAATATCGACATCGTCAACGAGGGCTTCGCCTATAACCTTTCCGACATCAAACGCAGCGAGATTTCGGGAGACAAAAGCATCTATCATATCCGTTTTTTCAAAGGCAACGCCTATCTGGCCACGGGCTTCGGGGTGGTGGTGCTGGACCTGCAGCGTATGGAAATCAAGGAGACGTGGTATCTGGGTGCCGGTGGGAACTACACGCCTGTTTACGACCTTGCCTTTGCAGCCGACAGCATCTATGCTGCCACCGGCGAGGGCCTGAAACGAGTCTCTGTCGG
This sequence comes from Bacteroidales bacterium UBA4347, assembly GCA_002394185.1. Taxonomy (GTDB): domain Bacteria; phylum Bacteroidota; class Bacteroidia; order Bacteroidales; family P3; genus Colimorpha. The sequence continues at coordinate 6,034 of DGTB01000045.1, forward strand.
CGAGCGCCATCCTGCCATCAGCGACCGATGGACGACCGACCATCGGTTGGATACCCTCACCATCAGCCAGTTATGTGTGGCGGGCAGCCACCTGCTGGTCGTGGCGCACTCCTCCAATGTGAACCAGAGCACCCTCTATGAACAAACCCCCACGGGGTATACCGCCATGATGACAGGCGATTTGCGGTCGTTGCAGGTCTATGGCGACCGCTTAACGATAAGTGTTGACGACATTGTGCGCATCTTTGACACAGATCTGAATTATATTGGCACGCGCGATTCCTTCACATGGGGATCGATAGCGGCCTTCGACGCTGTCGTAGGCTCCGATGGCACCCTCTGGGTGGGGCATGCATGGGAGGGACTCTTGGCTATCTACAGCGACGGAAGCGACGGGACCATTCGCCCACAGGGTCCGATGTGCTACGACCGCTGTTTCCGCCTGAAGCCGTTCAACTATCGCATGATGCTCTGTCCGGGAGGCCATACAGCCACGTATTCTGGAACCTATCAGGTGCCCAACCTTCTCACGGCCACGGGACGCAGCTGGACGCAACTCGACCATAGCAACGGTATGCTGGGCGGTATGGCGGATCTTGTCGACGCCGCTGTCAACCCCCTGGACACCAACGAGACCGTGGCTGCTCTCTGGGGCTATGGTTTGGCTTCCATTCGCAACAATAGCGTGCAAACCATCTATAATGCCGACAACACCAATGGCGCCCTGGTGCCTTTCACCTCGGGCACCTATAGCAGGCTGATTGCTGCTGCGGTGACATTCGACCGTCAGGGCAACCTATGGGCGCTTGTCTCGCACAGCACCCATGCCCTTGCCAAGCGTTCGAGCAGTGGCGAGTGGCAGGGCTTTTCCACCGTCGCCTTGGGCTCGGCCCCCGAACTGGACAAACTTGTCTATGACAGCATCAACAATTACCTCTGGTTCCTCGGACGCAGCAATGCCGTCTATGTCCATGACGGCAAAGACAGGGTGGCGCGCGTAAACCCCAACAACGGCAGCAAACTCGAGACCTCTATGGTCACCGCGCTGGCCCAGGACCAGAACGGCAATCTTTGGCTGGGAACCGACAAGGGCATCAAGGTTATATACGACGGCTATCGTGCGTTCAACAACGGAGGCAACGGCGAGCAGTCTCCCGTCACCTGCAGCAACATCACCATTACCAATGGCGAATTCGCCGAGTACCTGATGGCCTATGAGAGCATCACTGCCATCGCTGTCGACGGCGCCAACCGCAAGTGGGTGGGCACCGCCAGTGGAGGCGTCTACCTCCTTTCTGCCAACGGACTTGACCAGCTGGAGCATTTCACGGTAGCCAACAGCCCCCTTTTCTCCGACAAGATTGTCACCATCGGAATCAATGAACGTACCGGCGAGGTCTTCATCGGCACCGACCGCGGCCTGCAGGTCTATCGTGGCACCGCCACCTATGCCGTCAGCCATCCCCTCGACGATGTCCATGCTTTCCCCAATCCCGTGCGTCCTGGTTACGAAGGCCCTATAGCCATCAAGGGCTTTGCCCGCAACAGTATAGTCCACATCACGGATGCAGCCGGCCACACCGTCTTCAGTGCTACCGCCAACGGAGGCCAGGTTATATGGAACGGGCGCACCCTCGAGGGCAAGAAAGTGGCCTCGGGTGTTTATTATGTCTTCGCATCCGACGACCAAGGTGAAAACCGCGCCGTCGGCAAAGTTATGATAATAAGATGATATTGTCGACGCCAGGCCTCGTTCTCCACACCACCCCCTATGCTGAAAGCTCGGTGGTGGCCAAGGTGTTCACACGCCAACTTGGCCTGCGTTCCTACATCATCAAGGGCGTCCGTGGCCGTTCGGGACGCGTCAAACAGAACCTTCTGCAACCCCTGTCGAGCCTCGACATGGTGGTCTACGACAACCCCCGGACCGACCTCAACTACATCAAGGAGCTCACGCCCCGCAATCCCGGCTTGCCCTCCGAGCCCGTGGGCAACTCCCTGCGTTTCTTCATGACGGAGGTGCTCTACAAGGCTTTGCGCGAGGCCGAGCCCATGCCAGCCCTTTGGGACTATGTGGACGAACAGTCGTCGGCCAGTCGGGAGGCCAAGGCCAACGTCCCGGTGACCTTTATGCTCAAGGTGGCCTACCACATGGGCATAGAGCCCATGGACAACCACTCGCGCCGCGAGCCCTATTTTGACCTCCAGGAAGGGCGTTTTGTCAGCGAACCCGATGAGAACACCCTCCCAGCCGGACTCTCCCAGACCCTCCACGAATACCTCTCCACAGAGACGCAACATGCGGCGTCTCTACAAGAGCGAACAGATCTCCTCGACGCCCTCATAGTCTACTTCCAGCTCCACCTGAGCGGATTCTCCCATTTCCATAGTCACGAAATTCTACATACAATATTGAAATAGCATGAAAAAGATTCTCTCGTTCCTGTCCCTTGCCCTGGCGTGCATCTCCGCCTCGGCCCAGCAGGCCTACTGGGTGTTCCTCGCCGACAAGGCAGGCATCACCTTCGACCCCTACACCTATTTCGATGCCAAGGCCATCGAGCGCTACCAGCAATGCGGCGCCGACCTCTACGACATCAGCAACTACCCCGTCAGCGCCGCCTACGAGCAGGGCGTCAGCGCCCTGGCTACCGAGGAAATCGGCGCTAGCCGCTGGATGAACGCCCTCGGCGTCATGGCCACGTCTGACCAAATTCAGGCCATCGAGGCCCTGCCCTACGTGCTCCGTGTGCAGCCCATTGAGGGCAACGGCATGCAGCTGACCGACTGCAACGATGCCGAGCCGCTGGATGGCCTCTTCGACATCGCCACCGTCGACGGTCCCCTCGAGGCCCAGCTGGTGCGCATGGGCGGCAAAGCCTTCCGCGACAAGGGCATCGACGGCAAGGGCGTCCGTATTGCCGTGTTCGACGGCGGATTCCCCCGTGTCAACACCCACGAGGCCTTCCGCCACCTGCGCGACAACCGCCAGATTATCAAGACCTGGAACTTCCCCAAGAAAAAAGAGGATGTCTACGGCTGGAACTCCCACGGCACCATGACCCTCTCCTGCATCGCAGGCCGCATGAACGGCGTCGACCTCGGCCTGGCCACCGGCGCCGAGTTCCTCCTGGCGCGCACCGAAATCAACTCCGAGCCCTTCAAGGAGGAAGTCTGGTGGCAGATGGCTGTGGAATGGGCCGACAAGAACGGCGCCAACATCATCAGCAGCTCACTCGGCTACGGCAAAGAGCGCCACTACACCACCGACATGGACGGCACCTCCTATGTGGCCAAGGCCGGCAACCTCGCCGCCCGCAAGGGTATCCTCGTCTGCAACAGCGCCGGCAACGAGGGCGACGACAAGCAGTGGAAGACCATCATCACCCCCTCCGACGCCGACAGCGTGCTCTGCATCGGCGGCATCGAGAACAGCCTCACCGAGTACAACCACATCGATTTCTCCTCCTACGGTCCCAGCGCCGACGGCCGCCTCAAGCCCAACGTCTGCGCCTTCGGCTATGCCCGCACGGCCAACGTCAGTAGCGACAAGGCCTACCACTATGTCCACGGCACCTCCTTCTCCTGCCCCTTGGTGGCCGGTTTCGCCGCCTGCGCCTGGCAGGCCTCGCCCGGCAAGACCGCCATGCAGATGTTCGACCTCATCCAGCGCTCCGCCGACCTCTACCCCTACGCCGACTACAGCTACGGCTACGGCGTGCCCCAGGCCGAATTCTTCACCGGTGGCAAGCAGTCCGTCAGCCCCACCTTCCGCTTCGCCGTGCAGCCCAACGGCACCATCGCTGTGGCCCCCACGGCCTCCGTGCTCGGCAAGCCGGTGTTCTACAAGGAGACCTCCGGCGACGGCCACATCTACCGCTACGGCAAGGTGAACGCCATCCTGCCCGACACTGCCGGCCGCATCCTCTTCGATGTCCCCGCCAACCGCAATCTCGTCGTTAGTCTCGACGGCTATGCCGACAGCATCACCTCCACCCTCTACGGCCCCGGCGAGGTCGCTGCCTTCGGCACCCTCAGCGGCGCAGGCCTCGTCTCGGGCGAGGAGTTCCGCAACCCCGACTTCGAGAACACGCCCTCCAAGTGGGGCAGCAACAGCAAGTACCGTTTCAACTTCTTCATCGAGTACGGCTCCCTGCTGATCGCCGACAATATTGAGATGACCGCCGACTCCTGGTCGCCCGAATGGGGCTTCGGCTTCCGCTTCCTCCGCGCTTTCAGCAAGGTCTACTGCCTGGGCCTCAGCGCCGAGGTGCACTTCAACGACTACAACTTCGTCGACCAGGACATCAACGACCTCGAATCCTCCCTCGGCATCGCCCAAACCACGCTCGACAACTTCAAGAAAGTCGAGACCCGCCGCGCCGAGCAGACCGAGTGGACCCTCGAGCTCTTCCAGCGTGTGCGTCTCCGCGCCCTCGGCCTCATGGGCAACGGCCTCCACTGGGACCTCGGCGTCTACGGCTCCTATGCCCCCAACTCCTACACCCTCGGCGGCACCATGCCCTCCGGCTCGCCCGCCGACTACCAGCAGACCACTTGGAAGGACATCGACGCCCTGAGCGCCCACAAGTGGAACTTCGGCGTCTCCACCCGCATCACCTACGACTGGGTCGGCATCTACGCCCGCCTGCGCCTCAACGGCATCGGCTCCGGCCCCGACGCCGGCAAGGTGCTCCTGCCGCGCCTCGTCATCGGCGTCCAGGTGCTCTACTAACATTCTGTTCGATACAAAGCCCCCATTCCGCAGCCCGACTGCGAATGGGGGCTTTTCTCTTTTTTGCATGTCCCGAACAGGGTTGAAAAAACGACTTTTTGTCAAACAAAACCCCTCTAAAAGGGCCGTAAGAGCCTATGGTGTACTTTAAACAACTGTCTTTTAATGTTTTCTGAAGTATAATGTCCTTACCAAGCCCTTACCAAGTCCTTACCAACTCCTAACCAAGTCCTACCATCGTAGGAGATGATAGGGCTGAAATCGGGCTTTGGAAGGGTGTAAAATAGGTGAAAATGTCAAACGGGTGGCAGGCGGTGTTTTTCTTTTTTCGCACGAATCGGAAAAAAGTTGTATCTTTGCAGCGTTGTACGCGTTGTGCCCAGTGGGCGATGCGTACTGGTAAACGATTGATAGATAAAAATATAATATTATGACACTCGAAGAATTCCAGAACGAATTGCGCCTCGGTATCCCCGATCCGCTGCCCGAACCTCAACCCTATGACCCCACGGTGAACCATGCGCCCAAGCGCAAGGACATCCTGACGCCCGCCGAGAAGAAGCTGGCCATCCGCAACGCCCTGCGCTATTTCCCCGCCAAGCACCACAAGATGCTGGCCAAGGAGTTTGCCGAGGAACTGAAGAAGTACGGCCGTATCTACATGTACCGCCTGCGCCCCACCTACAAGATGTACGCCCGCCCCATCGACGAGTACCCCGCCAAGTGCCGTCAGGCTGCCGCCATCATGCTGATGATCCAGAACAACCTCGACCCCGCCGTGGCCCAGCATCCGCACGAGCTGATTACCTACGGTGGCAACGGCGCCGTGTTCCAGAACTGGGCTCAGTATCGCCTGGTGATGAAGTACCTCAGCGAGATGACCGACGAGCAGACCCTCGTCATGTACAGCGGCCACCCGATGGGACTCTATCCCAGCCACAAGGACGCTCCGCGCGTGGTGGTTACCAACGGCATGATGATTCCGAACTATAGCAAGCCCGACGATTGGGAGCGCTACAATGCCCTCGGCGTTACGCAGTACGGCCAGATGACCGCCGGCTCCTACATGTACATCGGCCCGCAGGGCATCGTGCACGGCACCACCATCACCGTGCTCAACGCTGCCCGCAAGCTCGGTGGTGGCACGGCCGGCAAGCTCTTCATCACCGCCGGCCTCGGTGGCATGAGCGGCGCCCAGCCCAAGGCTGGCGACATCGCCGGTGTGGTTTCCATCACCGCCGAAATCAATCCCGCTGCCACGCAGAAGCGCTACTCGCAGGGATGGGTCGATGAGGTGCACGAGAACCTCGACGAGCTCTTCGCCGCTGTCAATAAATCCATCGAGAAGAAAGAGGCCCGCAGCTACGCCTACCAGGGCAACGTGGTTGACCTTTGGGAATACTGCGCCGAGAAGGGCATCAAGGTGGACCTCGGCAGCGACCAGACTTCGCTGCACAATCCCTGGGCTGGTGGCTACTACCCCGTGGGCGTCACCTTCGAGGACGCCAAGGTGATGATGGCCGAGCAGCCCGAGCTGTTCAAGGAGAAGGTGCAGGAGAGCCTGCGGAGGCATGTGGCCGCCGTCAACAAGCTCACCGCCAAGGGTATGTACTTCTTCGACTACGGCAACG
>DGTB01000115.1 GCA_002394185.1 Bacteroidales bacterium UBA4347
ACGGCCAGGTCGGGGTCAATGTCGTAGTAGTCGGCGATGGCATAAGGAGAACCTGCCCTACCCTTCACCACGGCTGGATGCTGGCGGGGAATGCCAAAGGGGGTGTAGTCGGTTTGCATGGCATGGCGGATGACACCCGTATACCAAACATGCGTGACACCCATCTCGCGCAGCTGCTTCAGCACCGAGGGAGTGAAGTCGGCCATCTTGCCCGAACCATTTTCAGCCAGGCTGCCGTTTTCCTTGCGCGTCAGGTTTCGATTCCCATACAGACGCGTAAAGACTTGATAGATGAGGGGCTTCATCGAGAATCAATTTTCGATTCTAATTGATGCCGTGAGCGCTTACTTCGCGGCTGATCTTGGCAATCATGCCCTGCAGAGCCTTGCCCGGACCGCACTCGGTGAAGTCGTCGGCGCCATCGGCAATCATGTTCTGGATGCTCTTCGTCCAGCGCACGCTACCCGTCAGCTGAGCCATGAGGTTGGCTTTGATTTCGGCAGGATCGGTATGGGGAAGCGCGTCGACATTCTGATAGACCGGACAGCATGGGGTCTTGAATTCCGTCTGCTCGATGGCCTGGGCCAATTCTTCCTTTGCAGCCTGCATCAAGGGCGAGTGGAACGCACCGCTAACAGGCAGCACCAGCGCACGCTTGGCGCCAGCTTCCTTCAGTTTCTCGCAGGCGGCATTCACGGCTTCCACGTTACCCGAAATGACCAGCTGCCCGGGACAGTTGTAGTTGGCGGGAATCACCAGACAATCGTCCGTGCTTACCTCGCGGCACACCTGCTCAACGGTCTCGTCTGGCAGGGCAATGATGGCAGCCATCGTGCCGGGAGTAGCCTCGCAGCACTTCTGCATGGCCAGCGCACGGGCATGAACCAGCCGCAATCCATCTTCGAAAGTCAGTGCACCAGCTGCCACCAGTGCAGAGAACTCACCCAGCGAGTGGCCGGCAACCATCGATGGCTGGAACTCCTCGCCCAGGCAGATGGCCGAAATCACGCTGTGCAAGAACACAGCAGGCTGAGTGACCTTCGTCTGTTTCAGTTCGTCGGCCGTGCCTTCGAACATTATCTTTGTGATCTCGAAACCGAGGATCTCGTTAGCTTTGTCGAAAAGAGCCTTTGCTTCGGCATTGCTCTCGTAGAGGTCTTTGCCCATTCCTGAAAACTGGGCTCCCTGACCGGGGAAAACGAATGCTTTCATAAATAGTATAAAGTGTTTTGATTAATGTTTTCCTATAATATAATTAATGTGTCATAGTAAACGAAATGAGGTGCAATTCGGGTCCTATGAGATGCTAATCGGTCGCAAAATTAGTTAATTTTTTTGTCTTTACACCCTTTTTTATGGATTTTCCTTATTTTTAACGTGCTTTGTTTGTGCAAATGGGCCGTAAGCAGTACTTTTGTAGTCTGAAAGATACAAAAGAGCCAATGCTCACAGCTACGCCATGTGGCGGCAGTGCGCTGACGATGTTTAGGGATTTTCTCCTCCGAATTAGGATTTTTCCCCTTTCAAGCCACAAAAATAGCAGTATCTTTGCACCGAGTTAAATAGAAAACAATTAATTTGTATACGCAAATGATGAACACAAAGCAATTCTTGGCAGCCATGGCGCTGCTTTTCGTGCCACTCGCTTGGACGGTGGCCCAGGACGATGTCTACTTCGTAAACAAGCGTGCGAAGAAGGCTAAAGCCGAGGCCGAGGCGCAAGCTCAGCAGGATGCTCGCCGCTACGTGCCCGTGCAGATTGTATATGCCGATGAGGATGAGCCTCTGAACATCAGCGGTTCTAAGCGCGATGTCGACGAGTATAACCGTCGTGGCAACTATGGTTCGCATAGCCGCTTGGTCGAGAACCCCGACGGCACGTTCTCCTATCAGCTGCCCGGCAACGACACATTATATGTCTTAGAGGACTCTATGGCCGTGACTACACGCTCGCTGGCCAATGACGTCTATGCCCAAGGCTACAACGAAGGCTATCAGGATGGCGAAGACTATGCCTTCACGCGTCGTCTGAACCGTTTCGGCTATGCCGGAGGTTACGCATCACCTTGGTACTATAGCTACTACGACCCCTTCTATTGGGACGACTGGTACTGGGGCTATGACCCCTATTGGTACGGAGGTTACTACGGCTGGCACCGTCCCTACTGGGGCTATGCCGGTTGGGGCTACGGCTGGCGTGGCTATTGGGGCTATGATCCCTACTGGTACGGCGGCTACTATGGCTGGGGCTATCCCTACTATGGCGGTTACTACGGACGTCCGCATAACAGCCGCACCGATGGAGCCCACACCGGGCGCTATCGCGGACAGACTGGACGCGGCGCAGGCTATGATCGCGGACGCCCCTACAGCGGCGGCAATGCAGTAGGCACTGGTCGCACACGCTCGTTCGGCACTACAACTCGCTCAGGCAACGGCTACACCAATCGCAGCGCTGCCACCACCAACAGCAGCAACCGTGTCGGATCGTTCGGCACATCGCGAAGCTCCACGCCTACCTATTCCACGCCCTCAAGCTCATCGCGCAGCGGCAGCTTTGGCGGTAGCTCAAGCTCCACACGCAGCGGCAGCTTCGGCGGTGGCTCCAGCAGCGGCGGCTTCTCTGGCGGCAGCCGAGGCGGCGGAGGTGGTTTCTCTGGCGGCAGCCGCGGAGGCGGTGGCGGTCGTGGCCGTTGACCTCAGTTGATTTTGCATTGACTTTTAACCACACATTAATTATAATATACGGAAATGAAGAAAGTCTTTATATTCGCAGCGATGGCAATGGCCATCACAGCAGCCCAGGCTCAGGACACATATACCAACGACCGTCTGACCAACACATCGGACGTTCACGGAACAGCTCGCTACGTTGGCATGGGCGGAGCCATGGGCGCTCTCGGAGGCGATATCTCAGTAATCTCAAACAACCCAGCCGGCATAGGCCTGATGCGCCGCAACGACATCAGCATCGGCATGGGCGCAGCTATCCAGGATGCCAAAGCCATCGACGGCGACAGCCGAGCTCACTACAGCTTCGACCAGGTCGGTTTCGTTGCAGCTTTCAACAATCCCAACGGCAACAACGTGAATTTCGGCCTCAACCTGCAGAAGAAACTGAACTTCAGCCACTCTATGATTGCTGAGAATGGCAACCTTGG
>DGTB01000042.1 GCA_002394185.1 Bacteroidales bacterium UBA4347
GAACAATATGTAAACAATATAAAAACAATATAAGAACGGCCGTATCGGGGGCGTATCGGGTAGGGGTCGGGTGGGGGAGGGGGAGAAAGTTTTTTTTCTTTCCGGTATAATATAATTTTTTTTTTTGCGTTAGTAGAGTTATGAATTTGAAATTGCACCATATAGCCGTTGTGTTGCTTATGCTGGCGCTGGGGAGTCCGGCGACGGCACAGGGCGATTTCAACGGCGACGAGGTGGAGATGATGACCAAACGCTATACCGATGCTTACGACAGCCTCATCGGCAGCTATTATCTGCGCCAGTTCTCGCACAGCCGCCTGCTGAGCAGCCGCGAGCTGTCGCTCGACGAGTTCGACGCGCTGCCCGATTCCGTCATCGCCAATCGTCTCGCAGCCCTGCACACGGTCATCCCCATGTCTTTCAACAGCGAGGTCCGCTCCTATATCCGCTTCTATCTCAAGTACATGTCGCGTCGTTTGGACGTGATGCTCAGCCTTTCGCAGTACTATCACCCGCTTTTCGAGGATGCCCTGAGCCGCTACGGGGTGCCCGAGGAACTGAAGTACCTCACCATAGTGGAGAGTGCCATGAACCCCATGGCCACGTCGCGCGCCGGTGCCGCCGGTCTGTGGCAGTTTATGTACAGCACCGGCAAGAACTACGGCCTGGAGGTGAATTCGCTGGTCGACGAGCGCCGCGACACCTACAAGTCCACCTATGCCGCCGCCCACTTCCTGAGCGACCTCTACAAGGTCTTCGACGACTGGACGCTGGCCATCGCGGCCTACAACTGCGGCCCCGGCAACATCAACAAGGCCATTGCCCGCAGCGGCGGCAAGCGCGATTTCTGGGAGATATACTATTTCCTTCCGCGCGAGACGCGTGGCTATATTCCCGCATTCATCGCCGCCACCTATGTCATGAACTACTACCCCCAGCACGGCCTGCGCCCCGCGGAAATCAAGGTCCCTGTGCATACCGATACGATCATGCTCGGCCGCGATGTGCTGATGACCTATGTGCAGCAGTATACGGGCATCGAGGCCGACGAGCTGCACACGCTGAATCCGCAGTACCGTGCCGGTTTTATCCCCGCCTCGTCGGGCCGCTACACGCTCTGTCTGCCCGTGTCCAAGATGGAGCTCTTCATCGCCAACCAGGACTCCATCTATGCCCGCACGCAGGACAGCCTTGCACGCAGGCCTATGAACATCGAGCCTGTGAGGCAGAAAGGCTCCCAGGCCAGTGCCGCCAAGGGCGGCAGCGGCCGCTACCACACGGTGAAGCGGGGCGAAACGCTCTCGTCGATTTCGCGCAAATACGGCCTGACGGTGCAGAAACTGAAGAAACTCAACGGTCTGAAGCGAGACCAGATCAATGTCGGACAGCGTCTGAAAGTGAGATAGCACATGAAGAAACTGCTGAAAATAAAAGGACTGAAATACTGGGTGGCCACGGCGGTGTTCCTGGTGGTCATACTCTTCCTTGACCAGAACAACCTGCTGGTCACTATGAAACTCAACCGCCAGGTGAACGCTCTGCATGACGAGGAGGCCCAGTTGCGCGACGCCATCGTGCAGGACAGCATCAACAATGCCACCCTGCGCGGCAACCTCGACGCCATTGAACATTATGGCCGCGAGAACTACTACATGAAGCGTTCGGACGAAGATATATTTGTCATCAAATGAGAATACACTCCGCACATAAGACGCTCGCCCTGCTGCTGGCAACGCTGACGCTGACGTTCACCGCCTGCGACAGCCTGAAGGCCTTCATGTCGCGGGACCTGGAGGACGAGGATTTCATCATCGGGCAGCTCTATGTCGACGAGATGGTCAGCGAGACGCCTGTCATAGCCCGGCCGGTGGAGACGCCGGTGTCCGCCTCGGGAAAGAATCCTCTGGGTCTCTCTTACAGCGCCAGCGATAATGTGGCCCTCTACGAGTCTATCAATTCGTGGCTCGGAGTGCCCTACAAATATGGCGGCACCGACCGCAACGGCATCGACTGCTCTGCCTTCGTGGGCACCATCTACAAGCAGGTCTATGGCATCAGCCTCAACCGCACGGCCAACGATATGCTGCGCAATGTGACGCTCATAGGCAAATCGCAGTTGCGCGAGGGCGACCTCGTTTTCTTCAAGAACAGTAAGGGCAAGGTGTCGCATGTTGGCATCTACCTCAAGGATGAGCTCTTTGCCCACTCGTCCACCAGCAACGGCGTTTCCGTCAGCCGTCTTGACAACTCCTATTGGCAGAAGCATTTCTACAAGGGCGGCCGGGTGAAGAAGTGAGCGGCTCTCCCACAACCCCTCTTCCAGGGAGAGGGTGATTCAGGGGTGAGATCCCCCCGGTGAGGCTTTTATTTGCTGTTGCTGTATCCAAGCGATTGGAGGATGGCGACGATTTTCTCCTTGAGTTCGCCTTGGATAATGATTTCGCCGTCTTTGGCGGAGCCGCCGGTGCCGCAGCGGGTCTTCAGCTGCTTGGCGAGGGCTTGCAGGTCGTCGTCGGTGCCCACAAAGCCTTTGACCAGGGTTGCTGTCTTGCCTCCACGGCCTTTGCGTTCGATGCCGACGCGGAGTTTCTGCTGGCCGGGGGCGAGGGTCTCTGGTTGGGGGGCGTCGGCCTCGTAGTTGAAGTCAGGGTTGGTGGAATAGACAATCATTTGTGTGTGTAGATTTTGATGGAGTTGGGGTGGTTGACAAAATGGAGCTCTTTGCCGAGGTTTTCGCCCTCGCCGTCGATGTTGACCCATTTGTGCACGTTGCCCTCGATGAAGATTTCCTTGCCACGGAACATCTCGGCGTGCTGGGAGTGGTCGAGGAGGTTCATGAAGGCCAGCGGGGCGGTGATGGGTATGTGGTCGAGGGGTATTTTGTCGATGATGCTGATGTCGATGAGACCGTCGGAAAGCTGCGCTTTAGGTGCCACGGCGAAGTTGTAGCCGTACTGGCGGCCGTTGGCAACGGCGATGAACCATGCGCTGCGCTCGATGGTGCGGTCGTCGATGGTCATGCGGTAGGTGTTGCTTTTGTAGGAGGCGTATTCGCGGAGGACGAGGTTGGCATAGGCCGCGAAGCCGCGGGTTTTGGCGGCGTGCATCAGGCGGGCTATGTAAGCGTCGAAGCCCACGCCGGCGGCGTTGACGGAGAGCCAGCGGTCGTTGATGACGATGGAGTCGATGGTCATCTCGTTCATCTGGTTGAGCATGCGGATGGCGAGGGCGGGTTTGAGGGGGATCTTGAGGGTGCGGGCCAGGCCGTTGCCGCTGCCGCAGGGGATGATGCCCATGGTGACGCCGCTGTCCTTGATGCCCTGGGCCACGTCGTTGACGCTGCCGTCGCCGCCCACGGCCACCACACAGTCGTAGCCTTGGTCGACGGCCTCGCGGGCGAGGTCGGTGCCGTGATGGATGCGCTCGGTGTAGCGCACGGTGTAGTCGAAGAGGTCTTGGTTGAGGTTGTCCTTCAGGAGGGTCTCTATCTTCTTCTGCCGGCCGATGCCGGAGATGGGGTTGACGATGATGGCGGTTTTCTTTTTCATTGGGCTGTCAGTTTGTTGCCTATTACACGTTCGAAATATTGTTGCAGCACTGCCTTGAGGAAACGCAGGTTTTCGGGCGTGCCTTCCTCGTAGGTGCATTGCAGGAGGTGCTCGTCGGTGTCGTCCCGGCGCATGCCGCTGATGACGGTGATGTCGTGGAGGGCGGGGTTGGAGGGGTTGTTGCTGACCATGCAGAAGTAGTCGTTGCCGAAGTATATCTGCCAGCCTTGTTCGGGGTTCTGCATGACGCTTTGGCCGAAGGCGAGGGTGCGGTCGTTGAAGCCCAGCCAGTCGACGATGGAGGGCAGGAGGTCGGTCTGCTGGACGATGCGTTGTGATACACGGCCCTGGGGGTTGCGGGCGTCGAAGACCACCATGGGTATGCGGTACCAGCCGTCGTAGCCGTGGTATTCGGGCGTGATGCCAGGGCCGCTGTGGTCGCCGGTGATGATGAAGATGGTGTTGGAGAACCAGGGTTGGCGACGGGCCTCGTCGAAGAACTTGCGGAGGGCATTGTCCATGTATTCCACGCACTTGAGGATGGGGTGCGGGCCTTCGTGGAAGCGGTCCTTGTACTGGTCGGGGATGGGGAAGGGATCGTGGCTGGTGACGGTGAAGACGGTGGTGAGGAAGGGCTGGCGGAAGGTGCTGGTGCGGCGCACGACGTACTGCAGGAAGGGCTCGTCGTAGATGCCCCACACGCCGTCGAAGTCCTCCGGGCGGCTCTTGGGGTCGGCCTCAAACTCGTTCTTGCCGAGGTATTCCTTGTAGCCGATGCGTTGGCATACCTTGTCGAAGTCCATCACGCCGTTGTGGCTGCCGTGGAAGAAGGCGGTGTGGTAGCCGTGGTGGTTGAGCACCGTGGGGATGCCCTGTATGCTGTCGTTGCGATAGGTGCTGTTGACGAAGGGGACGTACATCCAGGTGGGGATGCCGGTGTTGATGGCGGTGATGCCCTCGATGGATCGTTTGCCGTTGGAGCGGCCCTGATAGACTGTGCTATAGCGTGCCAGCGAGTCGAGGAAGGGGGTGCGTGTGTCGGCGCCGGGTTGGTGGTTGTAGATGCCGCTGTATTCCTGTCCGAAGCTTTCCACGATGATGAGCACTACGTTGGGCGGCAGGGCGCGGAGGCTGTCGGGGGTGGTGTCGAGCACGGGGGCCGTCTTGGCAGCCAGGGGGATGTTCTCGGGGAAGAAGAGTTGGTCGGCGGTGCGCTGGGGCATATAGTTGTGCTGCTCCAGCTGCGGGCGCATGAGGGTGCGGACGATGTTGTAGCCGCTGTTGCTCACCAGGGGTATGTTCTTCGGCTGGCAGTAGCGGGTGGCGTCCTCGGGCTGGATGAAAGGGCCGAAGCCGCCACGCATGAGGAACCACACCACGAGCAGTCCCGCTCCAAGGCCGATCAGCTCGTTGGCCATCACGGTGTTGGGGTTGCGCTTGGCGAGGCGTATGCGATGGTTGACGACGAAGAAGGCTACAATGATGAGGATGCCGAAGACGAAGGCGTACCAGTAGTTCACCATGAAGTGGGGTATCATCTTGTCCATCGGGCCACTATTGCCGAGGTAGGCGAAAATTTCGTTGGAGAGCATGTGGTAGGTGTACTGGTAGTAGGCCGAGTCGGCGGCGCGCGCCACCAGAAGGAACAGCATGGGGACAATGTAGAACACTTCGGTGATAATGCGGTACCACCGTTTCCAGCGGATATCCAGAGGTAGCAGCATCAGCACTGCGAAAGGCATCAGCACCATGCATACTGTGGCAAGTCCGAACACTATGTTGCCCCATAGCAGCCCGGTCCATTCGCCAAAGCTTTCGAGATGGAAGATATGGCTGTTGGCCACGTGGAAGAGTATCTGCATCGCCTCCAGCGCACCAAACGCCAGCAGCAGTTTGTACAGTAGGTAAAAGTAGGTATTATGCGCTTTCTTTTTCATAACTCATAACTCTTGTCTTTCAGGGTCTCCACCCTGAGGTCTCCAGTATCTTGCGGCTGTCGGTGTCGGCAAAGAGGTCGCTCATCGACGTGCCAGTCTTTTTCATGTATTGTTTCACAATCTGCCATCCAAGCCAAGCGTTGGTACGCGGAGCCGAGCCGTCGCCGAAAGCGTTGGTCTTCGGGGCGTCGTCCACCATATTGTTCAGTTGCGTCATGTCGTTGCTGAAGAGGACTTTGTTCTGTATCAGCCATCCCCACACATTCTCGGCATTCTCGCGCATCCAATCCATCTGTTCGCGCGTGTAGCGAATCTTGATGGTGTCGGGAGTTGAAGGCAGAACTTGGTCGAGGAAGTAGAGCGTTTTGCCCTCGGCGATAGCATAGTCGAGGAATGTCGGGTCGCCGTCGGGCAGGGCAATATGGCTGCGGGCGGCGGTGGCCATCACGTCGGAGGCGATGTATTCGCGGCGGCAGAGGCGGGCGATATAGGCTGGTACGCCGAAACGCTGCATCTCGTCCACGTGGCCGATGGTGTAGTTGTCGAGACTGATGGCCATGTCGGTGAGGTTGCCGAAGACGCGGTTGGGGTAGTTGCCGAGGTCGGCGGTGACAAGGGTGTAGACGTAATGGTAATCGATTTCGGGGCAGACGTCGCGGGTGCGGGCCATGGCGTCGCCCAGCTCCTGCTCGAGCCACGAGAGGTCGTGGTAGAGGCTGTCGGTGACGGCGTAGATGCGGCGCACCATGGGGTCGTTCACAAAGTCGTCGAGAGCGGCCATAAAGGCAGGGTCGTCGGGATTGTAGTTGAGCAGCGGCGTCTGGAAGTCGGAGGCGTTGCCCTGGCGGGTGAAAAGGAACTGCTCAAAGCGCAGTATCTTCACCGGCTCGGCCTTGTGTCCACAGGCAGCAAAAGCCAGCATCGCTGGCAGGAGGTATTTGATAAAACGTCTCATTACTTGGTCAGTTTGAAGTATTTCATCAGCACGCGCAGGCCGATGTAGCGCTCGCGGCGCAGGTCGCGGAACTGATTCACATACTCGTTGGCGCGTCGGGCTATCTCTTTGGCTTCGTCGGGGTGGCTGCTGTAGTAATCCAGCTGCGCTTCGAGGTCGCTGTAGTCGTCTTTCACCTCGATGTAGTGCACTCCCGGCACCAGCCGTTCCTCCATGAACCACGATTCGCATGTGGGGCGTGGCATCACGGCCAGCGAGTTGCTCGACATTACCCATCGCAGGTTCGACGCCACATCGTTGCCTTCCAGCGCCATGATATAGCGATAGTCGAGGTGCTCGTAGAGCGACAGGCGCGGCGCGGCATTCCCCGAGTTGGGAATCTTCTCCTCTGTGAAGGGGCTTCCTCCCGACAGGGTGTTGGCCACGTCGACGCGGCTATTGTCGGCATACATGTTGCAGAACTTGAGCCGGTTTGGACGCTGCCCGATATAGCCGCGGAAGATGGCGCGGTCCTGTTTCTTTTCGAAGGGTATTTGGTCTTTCAGGAAGACGTAGTGGCGGCATTTATCGAGTTTCAGCAGCACGCTGTTGCTATTGTCCTCGGCGCCCACGGCGTGAGGGTCGTTCTTGAGGCTGCGGCTTTTGACGATGGAGGGGTAGGGCGGTATGTCGCGCACATCGCCGAAGACGTAGTTCCATCGCAGCTGCGGGTCGAACCATTGCAACAGCTCTCGGCTGTCGTAGTAGTACGTGCTGCCATGGCTGCGCTTCTGTAAACCTCCTATACATTGGGCTCCGGGGCCCAGGTCGCGATGCTCGTTGAAGCGGCAATAGTAGTTCACCCGGTCTTCCACATAGGCCTCGTCGTACAGTTTGCGGCAGGTCTCCAGTTCTCTCTCCAGGCGATTGGAGAATAACTTATCGGGCAGTAAATCTCTAAAGCCGGCTTTTATGTAGTAGCCGACTTTAGAGTTTTTGCCGCTGTGCAAGATATAGCCTATGGTTGCGTTAGCCATGGGACTTATTGTTCGTTTTCGCTTTTCTCCTCTTTCTCGGCCTTTTCGGCATCGTTGAGGATACGCAGTTTGGCCTGCATGAGGGCAATCTGCTGACGGGCACCCTGCATCTTCTTTTCGAACTCCTGCTTCAGCAGGTCGGCCTGCTTGCTCGAGGCCAGGAATCCCAGGTTGTTCTCCCAGAGGGCCAGGTCGCTGCGCAGTTTCTCAATCTTCTCCTGCAGCTCCTGCTTCTCGTTGCTTACAAAGCGACGGGCATCGCTGCCGGCATTGCGGATACGCTCGCGATAGGCGGTCTCTTCGGCCTCGCGGGCGCTGATTTTCAGCTGTTCGAAGATGCGGTCGATTTCGCCGCGGAACTCCTTGTGGAGACGCTCCTTCTCGGCCATGGGCACAAAGCCCACCTCGGCCCAGCGGCGCTGGAATTCCTTGATGGCGTTGAGGTTTTCCTCGCGGTTGTCGCCGAATTGGTGAGCCTTCAGCTCGGCGAGGATGGCCTCTTTGGCAGCCAGGTTCTCGCTTTCCGAGCTGCGGCGCTCGGCGAAGAACTCGCTCTTTTTGGCGAAGAATTCGTCGCATGCTTTGCGGAAGCGCTGCCACACCTTTTCGCTCACCTTGCGGCTGGTGGTGCCGATGCTCTTCCACTCCTGCTGCAGCTGGAGCAGCTCCTCGGTGGCGTGCTTCCAGTCCTCACGCTTGGCGATGGCTTCGGCCTTCAGGCAGAGGTCCACCTTCTTCTGGTAGTTGGCTTCCTGCTCGTCGCGGATGGAGCCGAAGTATTCTTTCTTCTCGCTGTAGTGCTTGTCGATCATGCCTTTGAACTTGGTCCAGATTTCCTCGTTCATCTCGCGTGGCACGGGGCCGATGGTCTTCCACACCTTCAGCAGCTCGTCGAGGGCGGTGGTGGTGTCGTTCCACTCCTTGGTGGTTTCGGGGCGCTTGGCGGTGAGCTCGGTGGCCTTGTCCACCAGAGCCTGCTTGGCCAGCAGGTTGTTGTCCAGTTCTTCCTTGCGCTGGTCGTAGTATTCGCGACGGCGCTCGTCGATCTGGTTGGCGGCGTTGCAGAAACGCTGCCAGATGTCCTCGTTCTGCTCCGTGGGCACGGGGCCTATCTCCTTCCAGCGGGCACGCAGGTCCTGCAGCCCCTTGAAGGCTTTGGTCACCGAGGGTTCCATGATGAGCTCTTCGGCGCTTTCGCAAAGTTTTATCTTCTCCTCGAGGTTGCGCTTCTGGTCGAGGGCGCGGAGCTCGCGGTTGATTTTCAGTTTGTTGAAGAATTGTTCAATCTGGAAGTGATAGTTCTGCCAGAGGTCGTTCATCTGCTCGCGGGGCACCTCGCCGATGGCTTTCCAGCGCTCCTGGATGTTGTTGAACTTGTCCATGGCGGTGCGCACCTGCTCGTCCTCGGAGTCGATGAGTTGGCGCATCTCCTCGATGAGGGCCTGCTTGGCCTCGAGGTTGCGCTGTTTCTGGGCCTCGATTTCCTCCATGTATTTCTGTCGTGCGGCGCGGTACTGGTCGTGCAGACGGTGCATCTCTTCGGCCACGGCGTCGTTCTCGTATTGGTACTCGTCCTTGTTGCCGCCTTCGGCGATGAACTTCTCGAAGGCTGCGTTCTGCACCTCGCGGTTCAGCTCGTTGAAGCGGGTGCGGATGGAGGCTACACGGTTTTTGATTTTCTGTACATCCTGACCCATCAGCTCTTTCATGGCCGCGACGAGCTCTTCGCGAGTGCATGCGCTGTAGTCGGGCTCGGGCTCTGCTTCAGCTTCAGCTTCGGCGGCAGGGGCCGCTGCGGCTGCCTCGGGGGCTGGGGCTTCGGCGACGACGGGCGTCTCCGTGGGCTCGGCGGGGGCGATTGGGGTTTCGGCTGCCTCGACGGCGGCGTTCTCAGTGTTCGGCAGAGCGTCTGCGGCGTTCTGCAGGGTGTTGGTCTCTTCCATCTTGATGGTTTTTTGTTTGTAGAACTACTTATATAATAATAAGTTAAAAGTTTAAAGCTCGCGCTTTCCTTTTCGGAGAGCAAATGCAAAAATAACATTTTTTTTTGATACGGCAAAAAAAAAGTGCTTCCCTGTCTCCTGTCCGTTTCCTTATCCCACCCCATAGGCCCCTCTTAGGTATCCGATACGGCATATCTTAT
>DGTB01000064.1 GCA_002394185.1 Bacteroidales bacterium UBA4347
GCGGCCTGGGGCACCAAGGGCGAGTACCCCAACGTGCGCAACGCATGGACTGCAACCAACTCCGACATCTACGTCCGCCGCACCGTCAGCCTCACCGAGGCCGACCTCCAGAAGGACCTCTGGATTCAGTTCTCGCACGACGACGTCTTCGAACTCTACGTCAACGGCACGCGCGTTGTAGCCACGCCCGAGACATGGCTCCAGGGCGAGACGCACCAGCTCTCCGCCGCCGAGAAGCGACTCCTGCGCGCCGGCGACAACATCATCGCTGCCCACTGCCACAACACCACCGGCGGCGCCTACATCGACTTCGGACTCTTCGAGAACACCTTCGTGGCTGCCGAGGGCGTCAAGACGGCACAGCAGACGAGCGTCAACGTCATGGCCACATCGACCTACTACACCTTTACCTGCGGACCCGTGCTCCTCGACCTTGTGTTCACGGCGCCCATGGTAATCACCGACCTCGACCTTATCTCAACGCCCGTCAACTATATCTCCTATCGCGTGCGCTCGACCGATGGAGCCGACCACGACGTGCAGTTCTACCTCGCCACCTCACCCATACTCACAATCAATGAGTCCTACCAGCCCGTCGATGTGGAGCGCATCAGCGAGCGCGGTGTGGACTACGTAAAGGCTGGTTCCACGGAGCAGAACGTTCTCGGCCGTGCAGGCGACCTCATCACCATCGACTGGGGCTACCTCTATCTGCCCGCCGTCAACGGCGATGCCGTGTTTGCTCCCACAGCCATCACCGAGAACACCTTCGTAACCACCGGAGCACTGCCCGCATGCTCCGAGAAGGTCACAGGCGTCACCCCCGCCAACAGCGTCACCCTCGCCTACTGCCACGACTTCGGCCGCGTCAGCACAGGCGCCAGCTTCATGATGATCGGTTACGACGAGGTTAAGGACATTCGCTACTTCGGCAAGGACTATCCCGGCTATTGGGCGCGCAACGGCAAGACCATCACGCAGGCCTTCGACGACTTCCGCGACAACTACGACGACAACATGCGCCGCGCACGCCAGCAGGACCAGACAATCTACGACGACGCCCTCGCCTCAGGCAATCAGAAGTACGCCGAGCTCCTCTCCGCGTCCTACCGCCAGGTGCTGGCAGCGCACAAGCTCTTCGTGGACGACGAAGGCATCCTCCTCTATTTCTCCAAGGAGAACAACTCCAACGGCTGCGTCAACACCGTTGACCTCACTTACCCCTCGGCACCCCTCTTCCTGATGTACAACACCGAGCTGCAGAAGGGTATGATGAATTCCATCTTCGAGTACAGCAAGAGCGGCCGCTGGCGCAAGCAGTTTGCTGCCCACGACCTCGGCACCTACCCCCACGCCAACGGGCAGGTCTACGGAGGTGATATGCCCATCGAGGAGTCGGGCAATATGCTCACCCTCGCCGCCATGATATCCAAGATCGACGGCAACACCGAATGGATCGACCGCTACTGGGGCATCTGCCAGCAGTGGGTGCGCTACCTCGATCGCAACGGGCAGGACCCCGCCGAACAGCTCTGCACCGATGACTTCGCAGGCCACTGGGCACACAATGCCAACCTCTCCATCAAAGCCATCATGGCCATCGCAGGCTTCGCCGAGATTGCCAAGATGAAAGGCCTTGAGACGGGCTATGAACAGTACCATAAGAGAGCAGCAGAGATGGCCCAAAAGTGGATGACAGACGCCGACGACGGCAATCACTACCGCCTTGCCTTCGACCGCCCCGACACGTGGAGCCAGAAGTACAACCTCGTATGGGACAAGATGTGGGGCCTCAACCTCTTCCCCGGCGTGGCCAACAAGGAGCTCAACTACTACCGCACACGTCAGAACACCTACGGCCTGCCGCTCGATAGCCGCGAGCGTTACTCCAAGAGCGACTGGATTATCTGGACAGCCTCTATGGCCGACAACGTGCGCCTCTTCACGTCATTCTCCGACCGCATATGGTCGTGGGTCAACGAGACCACCGACCGCGTACCAATCTCCGACTGGTATTGGACCGACAGCCGCCACTTCCGCAGTTTCCGTGCGCGCAGCGTCATCGGAGGTTTCTGGATGAAAGTGCTTATGGACCGCTATGCTGTCGACCCCGATGGCATCACGGAGGTTAAGACTGACGAATTACAAATGGTAAATAGTAAATCCTTAAATAGTAAATGCTTTGATCTCTCAGGCCGGGCCGTCGATGCCAGCCAGCCGGGCCGCGGAATACGTATCATGCGCAGCGCCGACGGCTCCTATCGCAAAGTCATAGTGCAATAGACTCACGCAGCCACCACGGCTGGCATTTCTCATAACCCAACCTCGCAAACGTGCATTTTCGTCTAAAAAGAATGCGCGTTTGCGCTTTTTTTGGTCCAACATCGGAGTACATTAAAATATTTTGCCTACATTTGCCGGCGGTAAGAAAACCCTAACAAATATCAGCTTATGCGAGTAATCATCGAACAAAACTACGACGAGCTGTCGCGATGGGCAGCCGAGTATGTCATCAACAAAATCAACGCAGCCGCACCAACGGCAGAGCACCCCTTCGTGCTCGGACTGCCCACAGGCAGTAGCCCAATAGGAATGTACCGCGCGCTCATCGAGGCTAATAAGGCCGGGCGTATCACCTTCCGCAACGTGCTCACATTCAATATGGACGAGTACGTTGGCCTGCCCGAAAGCCACCCCGAGAGCTACCACAGCTTCATGGCCACCAACTTCTTCGACCACATTGATATACCGCGTGAGAATATTCACATCCTCAACGGCAACGCCACCGACCTCGTGGCCGAATGTGCCCACTACGAGCAGATGATTGAGGAGGCCGGTGGAATCGACCTCTTCATCGGAGGCATTGGCCCCGACGGTCACATCGCATTCAACGAGCCTGGCTCAAGTCTCAACAGCCGCACGCGCCAGAAGACGCTCACCACCGACACACGCGTGGC
>DGTB01000014.1 GCA_002394185.1 Bacteroidales bacterium UBA4347
GAGAAACGCATCGCCATCGGCTACTTCAAGCGTCCGGGAAAGGATGCCCTGCTGGCCAGCGGCATGGAGGTGATACCATCTATGTATCACTTCCTGAAACGACTGCGTGCCGAAGGCTACAACGTGAACGGGCTGCCAGCGACGCTCGAGGCTTTTGCCCGTGAGGTAAAGACCGAGGGCATTGTGCTGGGCTCGTATGCACGGGGGGCACAAGAGGCGTACATGCGCAAGGGCCATCCGCTGTGGCTCACCAAGAAACAATATGAGACATGGGCCACCGAGGTGGTGCCGAAGAAGAAATACGAGGAGGTGAAGCGCCACTACGGCGAGGCACCAGGCAGTCTGCTGACGCGGGGCGACAGCATGGCCGTGGCCTGCATACGCTATGGCAATGTGCTGCTGTTCCCACAGCCGCGTCCCGCCCTGGGCGACGACGACTTCAAGCTGGTGCACGGGGTGGACGTACCGCCGCCCCACAGCTATCTGGCACCTTATTTATATATGCTGAGAGGGTTCAAGGCCGACGCGCTCATCCACTTCGGCACACACGGCAACATGGAGTATCTGCCCGGACGCGACGCCGGCATGAGACGCGACGACTGGAGTGCCATGCTGGTGGGCAACCTGCCGCACTTCTACTTCTACACCACGGGCAATGTGGGCGAGAGCATCATTGCCAAGCGCCGCAGCCATGCCACGCTGCTGACCTATCTCACGGCTCCTTACGCCGAGAGCGGACTGCGCCAGAAATATGCCGCCCTGCTGGCCGACATCCATCGCGCCGTGGAGGGTGGCTGCAGCAACCGGTCGTTGGTGATGAGCATCAAACGGCGCGTCACACAGGAAGGACTCCACCGGGAACTGAACCTCGACGGCAATCTCAACACGCCCTATACAGAGAGCGAGCTGGAACGCCTGGATGCCCACTTGGAAGAGCTCTCGAACGAGAAGATGCAGGGAGCCTACTACACCATGGGACAACCCTACAGCGAGCAAGACCTGCGCAACACGGTGATGGCCGTGTGTGCTGATCCGACAGCCTACGAGATGGCACGGCGCGACCGCGACCAGGGACGCATCACCACCCAGCAGTTGCAGAACTATGCCTACGTGGCCCATCACTACCTGCCCAGGGCACGCCAGCAGATTCTGGCCGAGATAGCCGGAGCGGCGAGGCCCACGGCAAAGCAAGCCGACGGAAAGGGGAAAGCCGCGACGGCAGACCGCGCACATTCGCCACGCGAGGTATATCAGCTGCTCATCGCCTCTACGCATGCCGAGATAGACAATATGGTGCGTGCGCTGAACGGCGGAACCGTAGAGCCGGCACCTGGCGGCGACCCCGTACTGAATCCGAACGTGCTGCCCACGGGACGCAACATGTACAGCATCAACCCCGAGAACACTCCCGACCCACAGGCATGGGAAGACGGCAAACGGCTGGCCGAGAACACGCTGCAGCGCTATAAAGCACAGCACGGACAATGGCCGCGCAAGGTGAGCTATACGTTCTGGGCCGGCGAGTTTATCAACACACAAGGAGCCACCATCGCCCAGGCCCTGTGGATGCTGGGCGTAGAGCCCACGCGCGACGCCGAGGGACGCATCAGCGACTTGCGGCTGGTGCCGCGCGAGCAGCTGGGCCGTCCGCGTGTGAACGTACTGGTGCAAGTGAGCGGACAGCTGCGCGACATTGCCGGATCGCGCCTGCGCCTGATTACCGACGCAGTGAAGCTGGCCTCTGCCGCCGACGACGAGAACGACAACTACGTGCACGAGGGAACACTCGACCAGGAGAAGCAACTCGTGGGCAAGGGCATGACACCCAAACGGGCCCGCGAGCTGGCCACCATGCGTGTGTTCGGACCAGTGAACAATGGCTACAGCACGGGCATGATGAACTATATTGAACGAAGCGGCACATGGGACAAAGCCTCGGAACTGGCCGAGGGCTACCTGAACAATATGGGCGCCATTTATGGCGACGACGAGAACTGGGGCGGTTTTGAGAAAGACCTCTTTGCCGCCGCACTCAACCAGACCGACGTGGTGATACAGCCAAGGCAGAGCAACACGTGGGGACCGCTGTCGCTCGACCATGTGTATGAGTTCACGGGCGGCCTGTCGCTGACGGTGAAGACGCTCACCGGCAAAGAGCCCGAGGCTTATATGGCCGACTACCGCAACCGCAGCAACCGCCGGATGCAAGACACGCGCGAGGCCGTGGCCGTAGAGGCAAGGACAACCCTGCTCAACCCCACCTATATCAAGGAGCACATGAAGGGCGACGAGGGCACCGCACAACAGTTTGGCGAGATGTTCCGCAACATCTTCGGATGGAATGCCACACGCCCGTCGGCCGTCGACAAAGAACTCTATAACGACCTCTACCGACTCTATGTGGCCGACGAGCAGCAACTGGGCATCCGACAGTATTTCCAGCGGGTGAACCCTGCCGCCCTGCAAGCCATGACGGCCGTGATGATGGAGAGTGCGCGCAAGGGATACTGGAAACCCAACAGCGAGCAACTGAAGACCACCGCCCAACTGCATGCCGACATCACTCGCGAGAGCGGGGCTGCCTGCACCGACTTTGTGTGCAACAACGACAAGCTGCAGGACTACGTCGCACAACAGCTGGACGGCAAGCGAAAGAACGACTATCAACGCGACATGACCCAGGTGAAGGAAACGGCATCGGGACAGAAAGACATGGTGCTGAAAGAGACGAAAGACCAGTCGGCAAAGAGCCGCCAGCAAGCGGTGAAAGACGGTCTGATGGTGGCTGCTGCCGTGGTAGTGGCGATGCTGCTCTTGGCTGTATGGCTGAGGAGAGGGAGAAGAGGGATGAAAGGATGAAGGAGAAGAGGGATGCAAG
>DGTB01000157.1:0-1334 GCA_002394185.1 Bacteroidales bacterium UBA4347
GCGAGTCGCTCTTCGATTTCACCTCCACCAGATGACGGATGTACTGGTTCGACTCGTTGATCTGGTCAACCAGTTTCTCAATGGAGATGTTGTTCTGCGAGGCGTTGCTCAGACTCTTGTCGAGGGAGCCCTGCAGTGCGGCGTAGTCTTTCTTTGCCTGAGCGAGCTGCTCTTCGAGCGATGTGACGCGGGCATTGGCGGCGGCCAGCTGTTCCTTGGTGACCTGCCAGTTGGTGTTCAGCTGGCTGTTCTCATCCTGGAGGTTCTGATTGGTCAACCGGCAGTTGTCCAGGTCCTTCTTGCTTGCGCAGCTGGTCATGACGAGCGCGCCTGCCATCAAGGCGATGAGCAATCCATTCTTTTTCATGTCTGTTTTCCTTTCTATTTTAATGATTGATGATTATTTTCGCTACATTTCGGTGCAATAATAGCGCATTTTCTTCTATTAAGACGAATAAAGCATGAAAAAATTGCTTTGGTTTAGTGATTTTTAACCACGCGACACCACAGCTTATCTAATATTAACGGAGGAAAGCCCCACCGACGGCCCCTGATGGGGACGTAAGTGGGGCTTCTCTTTTTTGTCATTCTCCCGCTGATTGAGTGAAGCTGCTGGGTGGGACGCCATACTGTCGATGGAAGCAACGCGTGAAATACTTGGGGTCGTTGAAGCCAACGCTGAAGGCGATGTCGGCCACATTGCGCGACTGGTTCTTGCGCTGCAGCAGCTCGTGGGCGATGTTCAGCCGGTAGTTGCGGATGAACTGCGAGGCGGGCATTCCCGTCTCCACGTTGAGTCGCTTGCTGAGCAGCGAGCGGCTCATGCCCATGGCCTCGCACATCTGCTGCACGCCGAATTCCGAGTTCTTGTAGTTCTGCTCCATGATTGTCATGACGCGGTCCATGAAGGGCACCTCCTTCAGGCGGGCCTCCTCGTTGTCGGCCTCGGCGGTCTTGTTGGTGCTCTCCTCCAGGCGCTGCTGAATGTGCAGGATGTCCTGTATGCGTGCCTGCATCTGCTCGGGATTGCGGCTCTCGCGCACGGCCTTCTCGATGGGCTCCATCAGCCGTCGCTCCTCCTCTTTCTTGATGCGCGCGCTGAGCTTCATCATGCGCTGCCGGTAGAGCCACGAGGCGAGTGCCACGAGCAAGATGAGCAGACCGCTGAGGAACCACCAGCTATGCCAGAAGTAGGGAGTGACCTCTATGTTGAGCGTCAGCAGCTCGGACTCCTCGTCGCTGTAGGCCGAATCGTAGCGCACCTCAAGGCGGAAGGAGCCGGAGGGCAGCGAGGTGTAGCGCACGCTGTGCTCGCCGGCGGGCAGCTGGGTCCA
>DGTB01000157.1:1453-3191 GCA_002394185.1 Bacteroidales bacterium UBA4347
TAGTTGAGGGCAGAGAAGCTGAGCACGATGGACTTGTTGCTCTCGTGGAGGCGCAACAGCTGCACCTGCGAGATGTCGGCATCGATGTAGCGAGAGTCTGCCGTGGCGTCCTCATTGTCCACGGTGAGGTGGGTGAACCGCAGCTTTCGCACGGGGATGGTGGCACGCTGGTCGATGCCGGTCAGCTCGGTGAGTCCCCTGACAGAGCCGAGGAAGATGGTGCCGTCGGGCCCTTTCACGGCCGAGTTCCAGTAGAACTGCTCGCTGAGCAGGCCGTCGTCGACGCCGTAGTTGGCAAACACCTCGGCATCGGGATTGAGCAGCGAGAGGCCGTAGTTGGTGGTTATCCAGAACTGTCCGTGCCCGTCTTCCACGATGCCTTTCACGGCATTGTTGGCCAGTCCCTGCTGCATGGTGTAGCGGGTGAAGTGCTCGTGTCCGCTCTTGTCGATGGTCCGGTGGTAGAGTCCGTATTCATTGCTGCCCAGCCACAGCGTTCCGTCGTGGGCCTGATAGAAACATGAGATTTTCTCTATGACGCGGCTGTCGGGGTCGTCGAGCCGATAGCGGATGGCACGGCACGGGAACCGTCCGCGGGCGTCGCACTTCTTGAGGCTGACCACCCTTGCCCCGTCGAGACATCCCATCCAAAGCTCACCCTCGGCGGTGACGAGCGACCCGATGCAGCCCCTCACATCGCGACAGCCTTCGAAAGGCTCGCGGATGGTGGCCGTGGCGAAATCGTAGAAGAAGAGGCCGGTGTTGGCGCCTATCCAAAGGCCGTTGTTGAAGGGGTCGAAAGCCAGTGCGCCGATATATTGCAGCAGGTTGTCGAAGGTATTGCCCGAGGAAAAGACAGACAGACGGTCGGTGGCAAGGTCGACAGTGCACAGTCCGCCGCCCCAGGTGCCCACCCACAGTCGGCCCTGGTTGTCGGCACAGAGGGTGGATACGGAGTTGTGGGGCAGCGCGCTGTTGGCGGTTGTCAGGTGGGCAAAACCGTCTTGGCCGGGCTCACGCCTGTTCAGACCGCCCTCCACCGTGCCCACCCAGAGCGTGCCGTCGGCCTCCACATACATGGCGTTCACCGCATTGGCCGAGAGCGAAGACGGACTGTCGGCATGGTGGGCGAAGTTGCGGAGCTGCAGCTGGCGCGGAGTGAGGCGGGTGATGCCGCCTGTTTCGGTGGCAATCCATATCTGCTGGCCCAGCAGGAACACCTGCGTGACGTAGTCGCTCGACAAAGGCGTGGGCGAGGTGGTGGTGAGATGCTCGAAGCTGTTGGTCTGCGGATGGTAGATGTTAAGTCCGCAAAGGGTGCCCACGAGAAGGGTTCCGTCGGGCAGGAGTGTCAGACAGGTGGCCGCATTGTGCGACAGGCTGGCGGGGTCGGCGGTGTGGGTGTAGTGGTCGAGCTGGTGACTGTGGATGTCGTAGCGGTAGAGGCCATTGACGGTAGACGCCCAGATGAAGTCCTCCTGACGCAGGAAATCGGACACGTAGGCGGAGTGCAGCTCGGTGTTGCTGGCCATGACGTCCTGACGCTGCAGGCTGTTTCCCCTGGGCACCAGCTTGTAGAGACCGCCATCGACAGCCGCCCACACGGTGCCGTTGCCCTCCACGTCGCGCACCCTGACGACAGGAGCGTTGCCCGACTCATAGGCATAGGCCAGTGGTTTCTGCGGGTTACCCTCCGCATCGAATGATATATAGTATATATATGTACGCGCGACGAGCC
>DGTB01000158.1:0-149 GCA_002394185.1 Bacteroidales bacterium UBA4347
CCGCCCGTATGCTGTGGGCCAAGATTGTCAGCCAGTTCAACCCGAAGAACCCCAAGAGCCTGGCCCTGCGTACCCATACGCAGACCTCCGGCTGGAGCCTCACGGAGCAGGACCCCTTCAACAATGTGGCCCGCACCTGCATCGAGGCT
>DGTB01000158.1:271-9978 GCA_002394185.1 Bacteroidales bacterium UBA4347
CTCGACGAGGCCATCGCCCTGCCGACGGACTTCAGCGCCCGTATCGCCCGCAACACGCAGATCTACCTGCAGGAAGAGACCAACATCTGCCGCGTGGTCGACCCCTGGGCAGGTTCCTACTATATTGAAACCCTCACGCACGAGATAGCCCACAAGGCCTGGGCCCATATCCAGGAAGTGGAGAAACTCGGCGGCATGGCCAAGGCCATCGAGAGCGGCGTGCCCAAAATGCGCATCGAGGAGGCTTCGGCCCGCAAGCAGAGCCGCATCGACTCCAACGTGGACACCATCGTGGGCATCAACAAGTACCGCCTGGACCACGAGGACCCCATCGAGACCCTCGAAATCGACAACACCGCCGTGCGCAACGCCCAGATCGAGCGCCTGAAGAAGCTCCGCGCCGAGCGCGACACCGAGGCCGTCAACGCCGCCCTGGACCGCCTGACCGAGTGCGCCCGCACCGGCGAAGGCAATCTGCTGGAGCTCAGCATCGACGCCGCCCGCAAGCGTGCCTCGCTGGGCGAAATCAGCTACGCCCTGGAGAAAGTCTACGGCCGTTACAAAGCCAAAATCAACCTTATCAGCAACGTGTATAGCAGTCAGACCAAAGAGAGCGACGCTTTCAAGCGCGCACAGGAACTCACCGACAAGTTTGCCAAGATGGAGGGCCGCCGCCCCCGCATCATGGTGGCCAAGATGGGCCAGGACGGCCACGACCGCGGCGCCAAAGTGGTGGCCACCGGTTACGCCGACATGGGCTTCGACGTCGATATGGGCCCCCTGTTCCAGACGCCCGCCGAGGCCGCCAAGCAGGCCGTGGAGAACGACGTGCACATCTTCGGTGCCAGCTCGCTGGCCGCAGGCCATAAGACCCTGCTGCCCCAGGTCATCGAAGAGCTCAAGAAGCTGGGCCGCGAGGACATCATGGTCGTTGCCGGAGGCGTCATCCCCCCGCAGGACTACGACTTCCTCTTCAAGGCCGGCGTGGCCGCCGTGTTTGGCCCCGGCACGCCCGTCAGCACCTCGGCCATCCGCATGATGGAGCTGCTCTTCGCCGCCCGCGGAGTGGACATCGACAAATAAAATCCACAGAGGATGAAAAAAATACTGATCATAGCAATGCTCCTCGCCGCCACCGCGGCGAGGGCATTCGATTTTAGAGCCCAGGCTCCCACGGGACAATGGCTCTATTATACCGTTATTGCAGGTACAACAAACGTCAAGGTGGTCAACCCGGACTGGGACACGAAGACTCCTCCTACAGGTTCTCTGCAGATACCAGCCACGGCAACCAATGCCGACGACGGCGTAACATATACCGTCACCGAGATTGACAGCCGCGCCTTCTACACCTGCGACGCACTGACCGCCGTGGAGATTCCATCCAGCGTCACCTCCATCGGACAGTTGGCATTTGCTTTCTGCACCTCGCTGGCCGACATCGAACTGCCCTCAGGACTTAAGCAAATTGGTTTCCAGGCATTCAACAGCTGTGCCTATATCAACGACCTGACCAACTGGGGCGAGGATGGCACCATCTACATCGGCAACTACATTATTCAAGCAATGTCCAGTGCAACCGGTGTCATCACGGTGGCAGAAGGCACTACAGGCACTGCAAACGGAGCCTTCTACGGCTGCACACACTTGGAACGCATCGTGCTGCCGGCCTCCATCACCATGATTGGAGCCATTGCTTTCCAGGACTGCCTTGCCATGGACACCCTGGAGATTCTGGCCACAAACCCGCCCTCGCTGGGCCACAACGCCTTCCTCAACGATGAAAACTTCACCGTCCTGGTTCCTTGCCATAGTGCCTCCACCTACTCCGCCAGCTCCAGTTGGAGAGGGTTTGCCATTGAGGAGCATTGCGGTAACGATGTCAGTATCGAAGAGGTTGCGACCTCGACAGTCACAATTATTCCCGCCATAGGGGGAATCGAGATTTATGGCGCAGAAGGACAGCGGCTCACAATAAGCGATGTCATGGGACGGCCGGTGGCCGAAAGCCTTGGAGGCTATGTGCCTCTACCAAGCCATGGTGTTTACATCGTGGCGACAAAAGGAATCCAACCTTTGAAAATAGTTTATTAGAAATCACCGACTCCCGAAAGGCTATCGAAGTGTGATTCATTACCGGACAGAGAATCGGACACCACCGAATCAGGCAGCAGCGTGATGTAGGCGGTGTCCATTTTTTCATTCGCCTTGTCGTTGGAATCGCGACGCATTAGGTCGTGCACTTTCTGCACAATACCGGTTTTCTGCATGTTCTGCGGAGTGGCGTCTTCACCTTTGGTCTGGTAGACAATCATCGAGATGATGAGGTAGAACGAGAAAGCGATGAGGATAATGCCGGTAATCTTGTTGAAGATATTCATAATACGGGCAGTGAACCAATGCTGGAGCATCGCGGCAAGGCGACATTTAAGCACATCGGTACCAAAGACTGCCAAAAGCATTCCAATGAAGAAATAATAACGTTCGGTGACACTAAGGTTCATTTCTGCCGAAAGGAAGGTGATGATGGAAACCCAGTAGAGCCAGATAAGAGGATTGAGGATATTGAGTAGGAAACCTTTCAACATGAGTTGCCAACGGTGTGTCACCTGTTCGGTACTGAACTTAAGACGGCTGTCGGCACTGGCAGCGGATTTTACTTTGCTACGATAAGTTAGAACGCCGAAAATACCAGTGGCGAGACCACCGATGATGGATACGTAAACATTGTGCAAAAGGGCATTCAAATCGAGATTTGAGAGCACTGTTAGCATCAGCAGAACGATGACAACGTCACTCAAACTGACGCCAGCGGCAAAGGATACTGCCTTGCGGAATCCATGATGTATACTATTCTGTATCAACGCAAAGAAAGCTGGGCCCAAACTAAAGAAGAGCGACAGCAGAACACCACAGATGATACCAATTATGAACTCCATTTACTTTTCTTTTAATTTGCAAAGATACGAACTTTTTATGACATGGTATAAAAAAAAGAGATAAAAAGGGGAAAAAAGCAAAGAAATGAAGATTTTTTTTGTCAGTTTAAAAAAAGTTTGTATTTTTGCAAACTCAATAGGAGTGTGAAAATGAGCCAGAAAGTAGATACAACAATAAGGTTTAGTGGTTTAAAACCAGGTAGATACATATATTCCTATACCCTAACCGACGAGTTCTTTGAAGAATGGAAAAACGATGAAATCCGTGGAGGAAAGGTAGAAATCGAAGCGAAAATGGAGCGACTGGAGCACATGCTGATGTTCACGTTCGCCCTCAAGGGGGAGGTGACCACGATGTGCGACCGTTGCCTGGGGGACCTGGTGATTCCCGTCGAAGGCGAGGAGCACCTGTGTGTCCGTTTCAGCGACACCGAGACGACCGACGACGAGGATGTCGTGGTGATGCCGGAGAGCGCCTTCGAGATAGACCTTGCACAATGGCTGTACGAGTACGTGGCAGTACGCATACCCATGCAGCACATCCACCCCGACGGAGAATGCGACCCAGAGGTGACCAAATACATCGTTGACGAGGACGAGATCGAGAGCAAGAAGAACGACGACGAAATCGACCCCCGCTGGGAAGCCCTTAAGAAGCTGAAATAAAATAATTAAAAAAGTAATAATATGCCACATCCAAAACACAGATTCTCCCAGACCAGAACGGCCAAGAGAAGAACGCACGATGCGTTGGAGAGCGCTCAGCTGACCACTTGCAGCAATTGCGGCGCACAAGTAATGTACCACCACGTTTGTCCCGAATGCGGATACTACAGAGGCAAGCTTGCCATCGAAAAGAACGCTGAGGAGTAAACAAGCGGTTACATGAAACAAAAAAAGCGGCCCATCGAATGATGGGCCGCTTTTTTTGTTTCAGTTCCGTTACAGTTCCCTCAGAGCCTGCTCGGCGGCCTCCATGCCGGCCTCGGCGGCAACGGAGAGCCAGCGTTTGGCTTCCTTCTTGTTCTTTTTCACTCCCTCGCCGTTGGCGTAGAGCTGGCCGATGTAGTAGGCACAGCGGACGTCGCCGGCTTCGGCGCCCTTGAGGAACCATTGGGCGGCCTGTTCCATGTCCTCCTTCACGTATACGCCCTCAACGTAGCACATGGCCACAAGGAAGATGCCGTAGGTAGACCCCTTGTCGGCAGCCTGCATGTAGAGGTTGTAGGCCTTGCGGCTGTTGAGGATGACGCCCTCGCCCTGCTCGTAGCAGAGGCCGAGGCGGCAGAGGGCCTCGAGGTCGCCACGGTCGGCGGCCATCTGGTAGAGTTCGGCGGCACGTTTCTTGTCCAGCGGCACCAGCTCGCCGCTCTGGTGGCTGCCGGCGAGGCGTTTCATGGCGGTGGTGGAGCCGACGGCGACGGCGCGGTTGTACCACTCGAGGGTCTTCACGGTGTCGCGCGGCACCAGTTCGCCGGCGGCGTAGTTGTTGCCGATTTCCATCATGGCGTCGGCGTAGCCCCTGGCGGCGGAGCTGTCGAGGTGCTGCAGGTAGAGGACGGTGTCGGCGTCGCAGCCCATGCCGTAGAGGCGTGCCTGCGAGAGGAAGTAGTAGCCCCTACCCTCTTCGTCGAGCGGTGCCACGTCGCTCAGCATCGAATAGCCCTTCGCGGGGTCGGCCTCGACTCCGGCGCCTACCATCAGGGCCAGGCCGCATTGCACGTAGGCCTCGATGCTGCCGTTTCTGGCGGCGCTGGAGAGGTAGCTCCAGGCCTGGGGATAGGCTTCCTGCGACCACAGGTAGCGGCCCATCATGTAGTCACCGCGGGGGTCGTCGCCCTTCGAGGCCTCGAAGTAGTAGGCCAGGGCGGTGTCGCCGCTGCGTTCGACGCCGGGCCAGCCGTAGTTGTAGTAGTCGCCGAGGACGGCCATGGAGCGGTAGGAGCCTGCCTGGACGGCGTCGCGGAAGTAGGGCAAGGCCAGGACGGTGTCCTTCTCGACGCCGATGCCGCGGAGGTAGCTGTCGCCGACGTAGTAGAGTCCGGCGGCATTGTCGTCCTCGATGGCGGCGGCCATCTGGTAGAGCTCGAAGGCGCGGGCGGAGTCGGCCTTGACGGTGGAGGTGCCGTTGCGATAGAAGTCGCCGAGGTAGGCGTAGCCGTCGCTGATGCCCGCCTCGCCGGCACGCTGGTAGTACTGCATGGCCATTGCCGTGTCAGGTTCGACGCCGCGGCCGTGCTCGTAGGCTATGGCCAGCTGCATGAGGGAGAGGCCGTCGTTCTGGTCGGCCAGCTGGCGGAACCAGTAGAGGGCGCTGTCGAGGTTCTGCTCGCAGGCGATGCCCTGCTGGTAGCCGTATCCGAGGGCGTACATGCCGTCGCGGTTGCCAGCCTGCGCCGCACGCAGGAGGAGCCGGTGGCCGCGGGCAAGGGTGGCAGGCAGGGTGTCGAGCGAGCCGTTGACGCAGAGGCGGCTCAGCTGGTAGTCGGCCTGCGGGTAGTCGGCCTTCTCGTAGCATTGGGCGGCCTTGCGGAAGTTGGGTTCTTCGAGCGACTCATAGTAGGAGCCGAGGGTCAGCCAGCAGTCCGACGACCCTTTGCGACCCCCTTCCTCGAGGTATTTGACGGCCTGTTTTTCGTTGCCGTCAATCTGGCGGGCTATGACTGCGAGGAAGACGTAGGCATCGTTGTTGCCGTTGGCCACAGCCATTTCGAAGCATTGACGGGCGCTGTCGATGTTGCCCATGTCAAAATAGGTGCGGCCGGCAGCCACGCGAAGCTCCTCGTCGCCCCAGGCGGCACCCTGCAGGGCATAGCGCAACGCCGCCTGCATGTCGCCGGCCTCGGCGGCCATGGTGGCCAGGTGCCCGGCAGCCTGGGTGCTCTCCAGCTCGTATGCCATGCGGGTATAGTATTCCACGCTGTCGGCGTTGCCCTTGATTTGGAAGTAGCGGCAAAGGTTGTTGATGGAGGCCACGTCCTTCTTGCGCACACCCCGCAGCCAATAGCGGTAGGCCATGGCGGTGTCCACGGGGGTGAACTCACCATAGATGTACGAAGTGGCGATGAAGTCGTAGTTGTCATATCCCGGTTCGTCGCCCACCTCTTCCATCAGGCGCAGGGCCATGGCCTTGTCGTGGAGGGTGGTGTCGGCAGCATAGGCCAGAACGCGGGCCTCATAGATCTTGAACATGGCGTCGCCATGATACTTTTCTTTCAACCGGCGGAACTCCGCCAGGGCGGCCCGTTCGTCCTGCGGCATGCCCCAGCCGTTGCCCTGGTAGCGGGCAAGGCTGAGGGCAGAGAAGGGCTCACCGTATGAAGCACCCTTGCGGAGCATCTTCAAGGCGCTCTTGTCATCGCCCATCAAATGATAATAGTCGGCCATCAGGTTGTATTTGGAGCTGTGGCAGGTGCCACCCTTCACCTTCTTCAGACATTGGAAAGCCTGCTGCACATCGTGCGGATAGGCCGTACTGCCATATAAAAGAAGGCGTCCCTTAAGGGTCAGGGCCTCTTCGCAGCCCATGGCGATGGCCTTCTCGTTCAGCTCTTTGAAACGTTTCAAGTCTTTCTGCACACCTATGCCGTCCAGATAGCAGACGGCGAGGCGGTAGGTGCCGTAGGGCGAGCCAGCGTCGGCCGATGCCTTGGCCAGGCGGTAGCACTCCGTGCTGTCGTTCCCAAGGGTGGAATAGTAGAGCGTAAGGCGTGCAAGGTCACCCTTGGCGTCCATGTTGCCGGCGGCATCGGCCCGGCGGTAGAGTTCCAGGGCCTTCGCCGTGTCTACAGGCAGGCCGTAGCCCGTCTCGTAGTGTGCCGCCAGCTCGCGCATGGCCTCGGTGTCGCCCTTGGCGACCTTCTTTTGTAGCTTCTCCACCTGTTGTCCGAAGCATGCCAGCGGGGCGAAAAGCATCAAAGCAATCAGTAATTTTTTCATAATATATTCGTTTTTAATTATTTGCCAATATCACCACTTTTGGTTAGCGCCCATTTTCAAGAATGGTTGTATCTTTGCATCCGAAATGGAACAGAAAATTCTTCTATAGCGTCATCATCCATTTTGTGTTTTAGGATTAATAACATGGAGGTCGCCCTAAGCCAGCGGCCTCTTTGTTTTATTTTATGTCCATTTCAAAAAGTCATATATACTATTATAACATGAAAAAAGCCAAAGTTCTACAAGGGGTATCTGTTTTTAACACTATTTAACTAAAATATACAGCCTGCACACCCCGAAGGTCAGTTTCCGATGCTCTACCGTTCGGCCTCCGGCGGCCTTCAGTTTGTCCACCATGGCCGCTCCCTTGGGGAAGCGTTCGATGCTGGAGGGGAGGTAGGTGTAGGCATCGCGGTTGCCGGCGATGCGGCTGCCCAGCCAGGGGATGATGCGGCGGGTGTAGATGTTGTAGAAGAAGAGGATGAAGGGGTTGTCGGGCGTGGCCAGTTCCAGTATGGCCATCCGGCCACCGGGTTTCAACACGCGCACCATCTCTTTGAGGCCCTGCTCCAGGTGCACGAAGTTGCGCACCCCGAAGGCGCAGATGACGGCGTCGAAACTCGCATCCCCGAACGGCAGGTGCTCAGCGTCAGCCAGCCTATATTCTGCCTGAGGAGCTTTCCGCTTGGCGATGGCCAACATCTCCTCGCTGAGGTCTACGCCCGTCACCTGTAGGGACGCGGCGTGCCGCGTCCGCAGCAGTTCCACCACCATATCGCCCGTGCCGCAGGCCACATCCAGCACCTTGCCATGCAAGCCTTGTACAGCGCGCTTCCGCCAACAGCGATCGAGGCCGGCCGTCATAAGGTGGTTCATGCGGTCATAGTCGCGCGCTATCTCGTCGAAATCATAGGCCATAGCGGCAGAGTGCGTATATAACCGACGTGGCAAAGGTGGTGAGCACCAGCAGCGGCAATGTGGGGTCGAGCTGGCGCCCCTCTCTGTGCCACACAATGTGGAGGTGCCACCCGAAGATGGCCGCGGTAGCCACAGGCCACCACGAGCCGCTACCCACCAGCATCAGCAGATAGCCACCCACCACAAGCACCGTTTGGTAGATGCGTGCATTGCGCACCCCGATGCGCAAAGGAACGGTGCGCCTGATACCTTCGTCGCTCTGCATGTCGCGGATGTTGTTGACATTCAGCACCGCTACACTCAACAGCCCTACACCCACAGCTGGCAGCAGCAGCCATAATTTGAGGTCGATGGTGTGTGCCACGACAAAGTAGCTGCCCAGCACACTCACCAGACCAAAGAAGACGAAGACGAACAGGTCGCCAAGGCCTATATAGCCGTATGGCTTTTTGCCGAGGGTGTAATGCGTGGCCGCCCAGATGGCAGCGACACCTAACAGCAGCACCCACCAGGGGCTGCCGGAAACGAGAACCATTGCAAGGCCTAACACACAGCACACCACCACCATACCGTTGATGGCATGCCACATCTGCTTGACCGTAAGGCCACCAGCGGTCATACTGTAGTTGGGTCCTTCGCGGCTCTCGCTATCGACTCCGCTCAGATGGTCACCCATCTCATTGCTGAGATTTGAGAGAATTTGCAGCGAACAAGCCGTAAGGGCTACCAGAAGCAGCTCCAGGGTATTGCCATCTGGCCGGAAGAACATGGCCAAAAGGCCGCCGCACACCACCCCTGCCAACGACAGGGGCAGCGTGCGGAGACGCATAGATCTTATCAAGGCTTTCATCTTATCCCTTTAGGTCAACCTTGATCTGCAACTCGTCGAGCTGCTCCTGGGCGATGGGGCTGGGGCTGCCGCTCATCACGTCGCGGCCGGCGTTGTTCTTCGGGAAAGCGATGAAGTCACGGATGGAGTCGGCACCGGCGAAGATGGAGCACAGGCGGTCGAAGCCGAAGGCCAGACCGGCGTGTGGCGGTGCACCGTAGGTGAAGGCATCCATCAGGAAGCCGAACTGCGCGGCGGCGCTCTCGTCGGTGAAGCCCAGGGTGTGGAACATCTTGTTCTGCAGCGTACGGTCGTGGATACGGATGCTACCGCCACCCACCTCGGTGCCGTTCATGACGATGTCGTAGGCGTTGGCGCGGATGTCGCCCCACTTCGACGGGTCGTCCAGCAGGGCCTCGTCCTCAGGCTTGGGGGCCGTGAAGGGGTGGTGCATGGCGTAGAAGCGCTGCGTCTCCTCGTCCCACTCCAGCAGGGGGAAGTCGATCACCCACAGGGGGGCGAACTTCTGCGGGTCGCGCAGACCCAGCTGCGTGCCCATCTCCAGGCGCAGAGCGCAGAGCTGCACCCTCGTCTTCATGGCGGGGCCGCAGAGAATCAGCATCAGGTCGCCAGGCTTGGCGCCCATCTTGTCGGCAACGGCCTTCAGGGCCTCGGCATCATAGAATTTGTCCACAGAGCTCTTGAACGAGCCGTCAGCGTTGTATTTGACATACACCATGCCGCCGGCACCCACCTGCGGACGCTTGACGAAGTCGGTCAGCGCGTCGAGCTGCTTGCGAGTGTACTCGGCGCAGCCTTCAGCCACGATGCCCACCACCAGCTCGGCGTTGTCGAAGAGGCCGAAGCCGTGGCCTTTGACCACATCGGTCACCTCCTTGAACTCCATGCCGAAGCGCAGGTCGGGCTTGTCGCTGCCGTAGAGGCGCATGGCGTCGTGCCAGGTCATGCGGGGGAACTGGCCGAACTCGATGCCCTTCATCTCCTTGAAGAGGTGCTTGGCCAAGCCTTCGAACATGTTCAGCACGTCCTCCTGATGCACGAAGCTCATCTCGCAGTCGATC
>DGTB01000158.1:10066-17977 GCA_002394185.1 Bacteroidales bacterium UBA4347
CGCAGGTCCTCGTCGCGGAAGCAGCGCACAATCTGGAAGTAGCGGTCCATACCCGCCACCATCAGCAGCTGCTTGTACTGCTGCGGGCTCTGCGGCAGGGCGTAGAACTCGCCGGGATTCATACGGCTGGGCACCACAAAGTCGCGGGCACCCTCGGGCGTGCTCTTGATGAGCATGGGGGTCTCAATCTCCAAGAAGTCTCTATCCGACAGGTAGTTTCTAACCAGCATAGCCATGCGGTGGCGCATCTCGAGATTCTTGCGCACCGGATTGCGACGGATGTCGAGGTAGCGGTATTTCATACGCAGGTCGTCGCCGCCGTCGCTCTGATCCTCGATGGTGAAGGGAGGCGTCTTGGCCTCGTTGAGGACATTCAGCTCCGTGACCTCAATTTCAATCTCTCCCGTGGGAATCTTCGTGTTCTTCGAACTGCGCTCAATGACCTTGCCCGTGACCTGAAGCACATATTCGCGTCCCAGCTTGCGGGCCTTCTCGCAGAGGTCAGCATTGGTCTCCATGTTGAAGGCCAGCTGCGTGATGCCGTAGCGGTCGCGCAGGTCGATAAAAGTCATGCCGCCGAGG
This sequence comes from Bacteroidales bacterium UBA4347, assembly GCA_002394185.1. Lineage (GTDB taxonomy): Bacteria > Bacteroidota > Bacteroidia > Bacteroidales > P3 > Colimorpha. The sequence continues at coordinate 10,649 of DGTB01000158.1, forward strand.
TCGCGGCTACGCTGCAGCCACCCGCAGAGGGTGACGGTCTGTCCCAGATTGGCAAGTCTCAGCTCGCCACAAGTATTTGTTCTATACATATCGTTGTTTTTGTTTTTATCCTATTAAACCTATTATTAACGCAAACTAACATGTTTTATTGCATGGCAGTTTTTTTTTACATAAAAAACTGCTGCACAAGTACAAAAGACATCTGTTGTTCATATTAACCATAACTTCCCTCTTTGTTATCTTTTACAAAAGCAAGGCAGCATAAAGAGAGGGGTAAGAGGGGAGTAAGAGAAGAGTAAGAGGTGGTAGGTATTAGATACTGATTCTCATCCGTTTACAAAACACAAAAAAAACCACAAACGGAGACCGTTTGTGGCACTTGTTTTCATGGAGGAGCCGACAGCATCGTCAGTCGTTGTCGATGTCGGCTACAAGCTTCATCCGTAGTGTCTTACCATTTTCAATATTGTATTGGTTTATATGGCTGACTATTCATCACATACCTTCATGACAGTCGGTGACAATCTTGAACTTCAACGACTTGCCATTGATAAGTGTACCGTCGACCATCACCGTCAAATGGAGGCCGTCAACGGTCACCGTGGCGGTGCCGCTGCTGAAGCAGGGGGAATTCATGTTGTCGCCGTCGAGGAAACACCACAGGTTGTTCGGATTGTCCCACCATTGTACATCAAGCACGCCATTCTCGATGCCCAGATGGAAACCGAAGTCGAGGTCGTCATTGTGTCGGGCAAGGTCGATTGTGCGGTTGTGGGCATTCTGGTACAGACTGCCTTCAAGATGGACCGTATAGTCCTGGTTGTTGAGGACATACTGGATGAATCCTGGCTCACCGTTGGGGAAAACCGTGGCTGCCGCCACACCGTTATAGACAACGCCGTCATACACCACGGTATTGTCAGCCAGTGCACTGGACTCGTCTTCATCCTTACCGCATGCGGTAAACATCATCGTGGCCGCAGCCACGAACATCATGATAAATCTTGTTGCTTTCATTGTGTTATTTGTTTATGCATTTTTGTTGTGCAAAGGTAGCAACAACAAACGATATGGTCAAATAAAACGACTGACATTTCGCAAAATGTCAGTCGTTTTATTTTTTGTCAGTCCCACCGAAATACCCACAATCATTTATCCTTCAACGCCTTCCACTCCGTAGGCGTCATACCCGTGGCAGACTTGAAGGTTCGGAAGAAAGAGCGCTCGTTGGCGAAGCCCGACTCCATTCCAACGGCGGACATCTTCATATCGGCGACCTCGAGCAGCAGTTGTTTGGCATGCTGAAGGCGATAGTCGTTCACAAACTGGCTGAATGTGCAGCCCCGTTGGCTGTTGATACAAGCCGAGACAGCATTGCGATGTACGTCCAAAGCTTCCGCCACGTCGGACACCTTCAGTTCCGGTTTCAGATACATGTGTTCTTTCTCCATCAACCCCACAATGCGGCCCATCAGCCTGTCGTCGGCATTTCCAGACGGTTCTTCGACGGCGTTGGCGATTCCATCCTGCGGGGTTTTCCTGTTCCGTCTTGCAACGAGGACAGCAGCAGGCACAACAAGCATCAGTATTCCAATCAACCACCATAACGCTTTTGCGCCGCAAGGTTTTGTCGTCGGCACCCCTTGTGGGTTCAGTTCCAACAGCCACACCGATGCCATGGGCGAGAAGTTGTCATCTATGATACCGCCGGCTATCACAAGGTTTCCGTCGGGGGTCAGAACAGGAGCAGCATCGCCGACGCCGGACAGCGGCTCGCTGACATACAATACAACTGGCGACGGCTGCCGACTGTATTCCACGGCGGCCACATAAATGCGACCATTCGTATCGTTGCCCACCAAGTAGACCCTCTTTGCCTCGCGGTCGGCAACAGCCACGCGGTTATAGGTGATGCGTCCCCACTCCGAGCGCATCGGCACAGGACACGTGGTAGGCAGCAGCGAAAAAACCGTGTCGCGGATGTGCAGCAAAGCCACTTGACCGTCAATATTTTGCGCCGCAATAAGATACCTGTAGTCTTCCGTAGTTCTATTCCCTGTAAAGGAGGCCTCAAAATGGCTGTTTCCGTCAATCAAAACGATGGGGGACCACTCCCTCAAAAGTGGCACTTCAAACGGCGTTCCCCGCAGGCGCAACACCGTGTCGCACGGATGAAACCACCCGTCGCGCCACACCGCACCGAAAACCATTGCATCCCCGTGGCCCACAGGCAGCACATAGGGCGTATTGCGCAAGGCTCCGGCTTCTTTGGCAAAACGGAAGGCCTTGTGACCATCAAAAACCTCGATGGCATCATGCCCCCTATGGTTTCCGGCGATAACCACTTCGCCTCCAGTCAGTTCCGCGCCCTGAAACAAAGCCCTTTTGTAGTCCAGACAACCGAAACCCTCACAAGTATGGGTTGCAGGATAGTACATCTCCGCTTCGTAGGTCTGGCCGATGCCGAGGTTTTTCTCGTGTCCTCCAGCCAGAAGTACGCGCTGCCCATCGTTGAGCACCACCGTCATGCCATCGTCGTGCGGATAAACAGTAGGGACGAGGTGCCACTTGCCGTCGACATAGTATTCGATTGTGGGCGTGGGAATAAATCCAGCGGTATGCCCACCAGCCACCGTCAGCTCGCCACCAACATAGAACACGCTGTGTCCACCACGGGCCACCTGAAGGTCGGGGAGACGATTCACTGTCATTTTCTCCACCCGCAACGCCGTATCCGCCAGCGGTGGTGTTGTCGGCGAAAGCACAGATGCTATCAGAAAAAGCAGCTTTAGCATATTTCAATCCTTTCCCTCTTGCAACGGATACGACAGCCGCAGCAGCAACGGCAGGTGGTCGCTCAAGCCGCCTTCGTAAATCATTCCGCGATGAGTCCGCTTGGGGCGGAGACCAGCATGATTACTCTCCTCGGTCAGCAGGTGGTCGAATTTCAGCAGCTTCAGCTTCTTCACCTCCCATGGAGCATCGGCCAACAGGAACACCTGGTCGATGTATCGCCATTCGCCTTGGTACTTGTGGCTGCCCCAGTCGTTCGGCAACCGATGGATGAGGTTGCGTATGCCGTCGGCGTTGACGCTGTCGTCGCCGAAGCCCATGCCGTCGGCCACGGCCTGCTCGTCGGCGGTAGTGTTCATGTCGCCCACGGCAACAATAGCGGCCTCCGGATGCTTCTTCTTCAGGTCAAGCATCAGCGTCCGCAGCGTCTGCGCTATCTCCAGCCGCCGTGCGTCGGCCTCCTCGCCGCCTTTCTTCGACGGCCAGTGGTTCACCACTATACACAAACTGTCCCCCTCGGCGGTAACGCCTTCCACCACGAGAATGTCTCTTGTAAAGAACCCTTCCGCACTGTCACTCACGTGCACAGCACGCGATTCCGTTACCGTGAACCGGTCGGTACGATAAATCAGTGCGCAGTCGATGCCCCGACGGTCGGGTGAGTCGTAGTGCACGTAGCGATAGGGAACCTTGGCAAGGGGCGTGCTTTGGCACAGCTCGCGCAGCACGTACTTGTTCTCCACCTCGCCCAATCCCACCACATCCGGCAGGTCCATCATCACAAGCGTCTTGTAGAGGCCGTTGATCTTGTTGGACAACCTGCGCCGCGTCCAATGTTTGTCGCCCTCGGGCGTAAATTCGTCGTCGTTGGTCTTCGGGTCGTCGCGCGTATCAAAGAGGTTCTCCACGTTCCACCATCCGATGGTGTACGTGGAGAACTGTGGTCGTGTTTCTTGCGATTGTACGGCAGCCGTCAGCATCAGTAGCAATACTAAGGCCGTGTGTTTCATTCCTGTGCCGGTTCTTCAACCGGGGCCTCCTCGGTGGCTTCGTCGGCCACAACGGGAGCCTCGGCGGCAACGGCATCCTCGGCAACGGCCTCTTCGGCCACCACCTCTTCCACCTCGACGGGCTTGGGCTCCCACACCCAGCGGTGCTCCACCAGGCGGAAGCCGACGACGAACAAAGCGGCCAGGACAACCAGCCAGATGAGGCACTTCTTCCACCAGGCCATCTTCTTGTCGGCCAGCGGGTCTTTCCCCACCACCTTCGGGAACTTGGCCATCGAGGTGAGCGTCTGGCCGAAGGTGGTGTTGACCTTCACCACCGAGTTGATGGCCCAGCCGTTGGCGTTCAGCAGCGGGCCGATGTTGCGCTTGCGCAGCTTGAGCCACGCCAGCAGCATCGACGGGCCGGAGATAAAGATCACCACGGCGGCGACGAGCAGGATGATGTTGTACCACTTGGCCATGACGAATCCGCCCAACGCGGCCAGCGCGCTGCCGATGGCGGCGAGGGCCAGGCCGATGGCGGCGAAGATACCGGCGAACTTGGCTATGTCGAACATCTGGGCCTTCTTCTCCTCGGTCTTGGCGGCAGCGGCGGCAGCCTCGTCGGGCTTGGCGGTGAGGCTGGTGCTCGTCTCGTCGGCCTTGGCGGTCATGTTCTCAAACTGCTTGGCCTCCTTCTCCTGGGCGTTCTTGTTGATCTTCTCGGTCACCCAGTTGCCGAACTTGCGGTAGGGGCTCCAGAAAGCCTGGCGGATGGAGATGGGGTTGTCGATAATCTTGGTGATGGTGGCATCCCAGTCGTTGCCCGCGCGGTCGTAGAAGACGGCATTCTTGCCCTCGTGCAGCTCCTTGATGTCGCCGTCGGTCACGGCGGCGGCGATGTCCATCTCCTTGCCCAGCACCTTGCTGACGCAATGGCAGTACAGCAGGTACAGGCCGCTCTTGCCGGCGGTGGCCAGGTGTTTGGGCATGTCGCTCACCTTCACGCACAGCTCGCAACTGCGCTGGTCGATAAAGAGCACACCGGCCTGGAAGATGGCCTCGGTGCCGGGAGCGCGGTTATAGAAATCCTTGAAGACAACGAAGTTGCGCAGCAGCTTGAAGAAGTCGCGGCAGAGGCGCAGCAGCTTCTCCACAGGCTCGATGGCGGCGGAGTGCACCTTCAGCTGCTCGGCCACGGCCTCGTTCATCGCCGTCTCGCCGGCGGCCTTCCAGGCCGTGTAGGCGTCCACCTTGGCCAGCACACCGTTCCACTCCTCCTCGCTGATGCTCTCCTTGCCGGCAAAGTCAACATCCAGCACCAACGCCTTCAGCGTGGCAAACTGGCCCTGCCAGGCGGGGTTGATGCCTCCGTTCAGGGGCAACAGAGCCTCCTTAGAGGGACGCGCCAGCGGGTAGTCGGCAATCTCGGCGGTGCTGGCAGCCAGGTTGTTGGCGCTGATGGAAGCAATCTTCTCCACCTGCACGTCGAGCACCCCGGAGGCCTCCTCGTCGAACTGCACCAGCTTGCAGCGCATAAACCAGTCGGCAACCTTGGCGCGCAGGGCGTTCACGGCGGCCTCGGCGTCGTCGCTCTTGTCGCCGTAGGGCGGCTCGAAGGGGTCGGGATTGGCGGCGGTATACTCGGCCTTGCACTTCTCCTCGTAGCCGGCCATGTACTCGGCCACGTCGGCCAGCGAGATACTCTCCTTCTCGGCACCCAGCTGCTTGAGAATCAGCTTGGCGCTCTCAAGCACCTCCTTGCCCTCGTCGGTGTCGGCCTGCACCTGGCTGAAGTCGATGCAGTCCTTGCCCTCGAGCAGGTAGTTCATGTCCTTCAGCACTTTGGTGAGCCACTGCGACGCGGCCACCACCTCGCCCACGCGGATGCGGCCGTCGTTGTTCGAATCCATCAGACGCAGCGTCTTCTCGTCGAACTCCAAGCCGCTCACCGGACAGCTCAGCACCGTCCACAGCTTCTGGTCCAGCTCGTTCAGGTGCGCCACATCGGCACCCGTCTCGATATTCACTCGTGTCACACCGCCCACCGTGCTGAATTTCCACTCGTAGGCACCTTTACCCATCAGTTTGTTGATCTTTGCCATAAAAATTTATTTTTAATTATTGATTTCCTATCATTATTGACTAATTAATAGCCACTTACGGAAACACCCCCACTCTTTCTCCATCTGCAAAGATAATCTTTTTTCCCAACTCTTGCAAATAATAAATAAAAAATATGTACCTTTGCAAATCGATTTGCCGAGAGCTCATTGCCCCAACGAGCAAAACAACAATATATTGCACAAAAAACACACGCTATGATGAACTGGAAAGACGAATACAAAAGGAAAATATCCACGGCCGAAGAGGCTATCAAAGACATCCACGACGGCGACTGTGTCGTCCTCGGCCACGCCGCCGCCGTGCCCAAGGTGGTGCCGGCAGCCATGGCGCAACACTGCGAGGACTACAACGACGTCCTCATCTTCCACATGACCACCCTCGGCGACAACCCCCTGCTCCACCCCCACTGCTACGGCCATTTCCGCCATGTGTCCAACTTCCTTTCCGGCAACTCGCGCGACGCCGTCAACCACCTCGAGGGCGACTTCTTTCCGGCCTACTTCCACGATGTGCCCGAAATGATTGGCGACGAGATACCCTGCGAGGTGGCTGTCTTCCAGGCCACACCGCCCAACGAGGAGGGCTACTGCTCCCTCGGCGTCAGCTGCGACTACGCCCTCGCAGCCATCCGCCGCGCACGCTCCGTCATCATCGAGACCAACGAGCTCATGCCCTTCGTCTTCGGCGACAGCATGATCCACGTCTCGCAGATAGACCACATCATTCCCTGCGCCTACCAGCTGCCCGAGCTCCACGCCGACGCCCCCTCCGAGGTCGAAATGGCCATCGGCCGCAACTGCGCCTCCCTCGTCACCGACGGCTCCACCCTCCAGCTCGGCATCGGCACCATCCCCAACGCCGTCCTCATGGCCCTCACCGACAAGAACGACCTCGGCATCCACAGCGAGATGTTCTCCGACGGCGTCGCCGAACTCATGCGCCGCGGCAACATCAACGGCAGCCGCAAGACCATCCACAAAGGCAAGGTCGTCGCCACCTTCATCATGGGCACCCGCGAACTCTACGATTTCGTCGACGGCAACGAGACCATCGAGCTCTATCCCGTCGACTACGTCAACAACCCCGTCGTCATCGCACAGAACTACCGCATGGTCTCCATCAACTCCTGCCTCGAGGTCGACCTCATGGGTCAGGTGGCCAGCGAAACCATCGGCATGCGCCAATACAGCGGCATCGGCGGACAAATCGACTTTGTCCGCGGAGCCTCCATGGGCCGCGAGGGCAAGAGCATCATTGCCATGCCCAGCACCGCCGCCAACGGCACCATCTCGCGCATCAAACCCTTCCTCTCCACCGGCGCCGCCGTCAGCACCACTCGCAACGACGTCAACTACATCGTCACCGAATACGGCATCGCACGCCTCAAAGGCCGCACCCTCCAGCACCGCGCCGAGGACCT
>DGTB01000096.1 GCA_002394185.1 Bacteroidales bacterium UBA4347
CTACCCCGCACTCTCTTATTTCCCTGTCGGAAATCGAGTGCAAAAGTACGAACTTTTTCCCAATCCACCAAATTTTTCTTTAAATTTCTTTATTGTAGTTTGATTATACGGCGGTTATAAATACCTTCCAGAGTGCGTATCTGCACGGTGTAGGTGCCGGCAGGGAGGTTTTGGAGGGCAATTTCGACGGTCTCGGAAGTGTGGCTGGAGTAGTCGTTTTGCAGCATGGAGCGTCCGAGGACATCGTAGATGACAAGGGCGGTTGTGTGGGGCGGCAGGGTGATGTTGAGGAGGTCGGAAGTGGGGTTGGGCCAAAGGTTGATCAGGCGTTCCTGCTCGGCATTGTCGATGCCCACACCGTTGAGCCAGAGGGCATAGTAGGTTCTGTTGGAGTTGAGGTCGACATGTTGTCCGGGTTGGTAGATAACGTCGTCGCCGGTAGAGCTGTGGCACCATCCGGCGAAGAGGCTGCCGGGATTTTCAAAGGGGCATTCAGGGAAGGTGTAGCCCGTGGCTGGACAATAGTTGAAAGACTTGGGAGTGGTGTTGGGAATGTTGGGGTTGAGGAAGATGCGTCTCTGGTTGATGACCTTAAGGTGGTAGTTGAAGACGGTGTCGAGGTGGTGGAGTAGGGTGTCCATTTCGGCGACCTCGAGGGTGTACCCATGGAAGCGGATGTAGCGCGAGTCATTGCAGATGGAGTCGTAGTAGTCGACGGTGTCGAAGGTTTCCACTTGGCCGGGACGGATGCCGAAGATGGCTCCTTGGCTCCGGTTGAAGGTGTAGGTGGCGTTGCCGCCAGCGCCGCCGTTGGGACCGGGCGCAAGGTTGTTGATGGCGTAGAATCCATCTCCGTAGCCACTCCAGCCCCAGTTGAAGTGGTAGCGGTGTTCGATGTCGGAGCCGTCGAGGACGAAAGCATGTCCGCCGGTGCTGTCGGAGCCGGAGTAGTACATGGGTTGTCCGAGGGCGAGATTCTCGTCGATGAGTGCGCACCATTCTGATTCACTGTAGGAGTAGCGGTTGGCGTGGTAGAGGGAGGTGTCGTACTTGAAGTATCGTTTGAAGGCTTCTGTGGCGCAGGCGCTGGCCCAGTAGCCGCATTCACTGTAGGCGCCGCTACCGCCGACGGAGGAGGTGCCGTACATCATGTCCACGGCCACGCCACAATGGTATGAAATGGTGGCAACGGCCTCTTTCTCATAGCTGAAGCTGAAGCTTTCAAGACGTTTGGGCATAAGGTCCCAGAGATAGGTGGTGTGGGCAAAGTCGGCAAAGAGGGTAGGCGCGCTTCCGTTGTGCCGCAAGCTGTAGGGTTGGTAGGAGTGGGTGTCTTCGCCATAGGTGGGATAGTTCCAGTATTTCATGACCTGTGCCATGGCTGTGGCTACGCAGCCTACTACGGTGCGCCCGTGGTATACTGAATCGTAGGGACAAAGTATATTATAGGGGTCACTTTGGTCCCATTGTGTAGTGAGCATGACAGGCACGGCGGTGAGGTCGGTAGTAGTGGCGTCGTCGGATTTGCTGACGACGTCTTTCAGTATAAGGCTGCCCCACTCTTGAAGGGTGCTTTCGCGCTGGCGGTAATCGTTACTGACGGCCTCCTCGATTTGGTCGTTGTAACCCTGGAGCCAGTAAGCAATGTTAGGGTTGAGCGAGTTGGGGAACGGGTTGGAGAAGGAATAGGCCAGGATGGGTTGCACGCGGTCGTCGGCGGCAACAATGACGAATCCTTTGCCCTCCATGTCGAAGATGTGGAGCTGGTTCAGATTGGAAAATTCGAGGCTTTTGGGCGTGATGTTTGCAGGCACACCGGCGGGGCGGTGGGCGGCCCAGAAGTTGGCAGCAACGCGGCTGGCAAAGGCGGTGGATACCGGTTCGGCAAAGGCACTGGTGGCCAAGATTAAGACGGCGGTTATGAAAAGAACGGTCTTTTTCATTTTGTTTATTGTGTTGAATATTTATTTCTTAAAGTTGGCTTTGCCCTCGTTGAGCCAGTCGACGAAGTGCTGCACGTTGCGGTCGTACTTGTGGTTCTCCTTGGTGAGAATGTTACCGTCGGCGTCGATGATGACGTAGTAAGGCTGGGCGTTCATGTTGAAGGTGGAACGTTGATAGTAGCCATTGCGGCGGCCGAGGGTTTTGAGGACATGGCCTTTGTCGTCGGTCACCCATTCGCTTTCGGGCAGTTCGATGGTGTTTTCGTCGCAGAAGAGCGACACCATGACGAAGTCATTGTTGAGGATGGTTTTCACCTGCTCGTCGGGCCACACGTAGTGCTCCATCTCGCGGCAGTTGGCGCAGTTCTTGCCTGTGAAGTCGACAAAGATGGGTTTGCCCACCTTGCGGGCATGGGCTTTGGCTTCGTCGAGGTCGAAGAAGGCTTCGAAGCCCAGCGGCACATGCAGTTTGTCGGCATATTTACGGTCCTTGGGCAGACCGTTGGCATTGGCTGCGGGGCCGGAGCCGCTGTAGTCGTGGACTATCTTCTGGATGGTGAAGTCCTGGCTCGACATCGGGGGCACGAAGCCGGAAATGGCTTTGAGCTCGGCACCCCAAAGGCCGGGAATCATATAGATGACGAAAGCGAAGTCGAGGATGGCCAGCATGAGACGGCCCACGCCGACGTGCTGTACCTCGTCGTCGCCTTTGAAATGCAGCTTGCCCAGCAGGTAGAAGCCCCAGAGGGCGAAGATGACAATCCAGAGTGCCAGGTAGATGTCGCGCGGCAGGAGGCCCCAGTTGCGATCGATGTCGGCCATCTGGAGGAACTTCAGGCCGAAGGCCAGCTCGATGAAAGCGAAGGAAACTTTGACGGTGTTGAGCCACGAGCCGCTCTTCATGTTCTTGAGGAACTGCGGGAAGATGGCCAGCAGTGTGAAGGGCAGGGCGAAGCCGATGCCGAAGCCCAGCATGGTGATCAGCGAGACCCAGCGGTTGGCCGTCTCGGCGTCGGCGCCGGAGTCGGTGGTGAGGCCCGCCAGGGCGGCGGCGATGATGGGGCCTGTGCAGGAGAAGGAGACCAACACGGTGGTCAGGGCAATGAAGAAGGGGGCCAGGAAGCCGCCCTTGTCGGCCTGCTCGTCGCTGGCGTTGACCCACTTCTCGGGCATCTTGATTTCAAACAGACCAAAGAAGCTCAGAGCGAAGATGAAGAAGATGGCGAAGAAGATGAGGTTGGGAATCCAGTTGGTGGCGATGGTGTTCATCACCTCGGGACCGAAGATGGCGGAAAGCACCACGCCGATGATGGCAAAGATGCCTACGATGCTCAGCCCGAAGAACCAAGCCTGCCGACGGCCTTTCTTCTTGTTGTCGGCGCCGTGCATGAAGAAGTTCACCGTCATGGGTATCATCGGGAAGACGCAGGGAGTGAACATGGTGAGGATGCCGGCACCAAGGGCAATGAGGAAATAGCCCAGCAGGCTGTGTTCCTCCTCCTTCTCAGTGGCGGCGGCTTCGATGTTTTCAGGTTCGGAGGACTCTTCAATCGTTGGGATGACTGTGGCAAGGGTGTCGGCGGCGTCGGTCGAGTCGGCCTGGTTGGCAATCTCTGTCTGCGCGGCCTCTTCGGCAACCTGAACCGCACCTTTCACCTTGAAGACCATGTCGTGGTCCTCCGGGGCTATGCACGAGCCTTCATTGCAGAGCTGATAGGAAATCAGTCCTTTTACTTGAAAATCTTTGTTGGTAAGACGTTTGATTTTCTGTCGGAAGACAACGGTGCCTTCAAATGATCTGACTACACATCCAAACAGCGGGTCCATTTCCTCGTGGGGTTTGGGCTCGCGGACTTTGCCGACGAGGGCATAGTCGCTGCTGGGTGTGAACTCGAAGACGGTGGGCAGGGGGCCGTTCTCGTCGGTGTTTTGCGAGTACATGTGCCAGCCGTTGTCGAGTTTGACGGTGATGACCAGTTCGGCTTCGTTGGGCGAGGTCTCTTTGACCGAGAAGCCAAGTTTGGCAGGGTCAAGCTGTTGGGCTGTAACCCCTAAGGTTGCCAGAAGACAAAGGACGAATAGAATAGTGCGTTTCATTGGATTGTTTTATTTCAAGTTGAATTTGATTTTTTTCTCGCCCCGCACGGTCTTCACCGACACGGTGTACATTCCCTTGGGCATGCGGTTGATTTTGATGCGCTGGTTGTTCTTGTAGTTATCTGCGGTCTTCACCACTTTGCCGTCCTTGTTGATGAAGGTGACGGTGGCTGAGGCGCTTTCGAACGAGATGGTGACGTAGCCTTCGTCCAGGTGGGGGTTGATGCGGACTCGCTCGTCGCTGGGACCTGCGTTGACAGGCTCCTGCCTGTTGCCGGTCTGGCTGTTGTCGTGGGGAATATCGTTCGAGGCCACCTCGCGCGTTGGCATGTGGAAGTCGCTGAGTTTGGCGAGGCCTTTGGCATCGTTGCCGAACCATACGGTGCCGTGGCCGTTGCAGGCCACTTTGTAGATGTTGCCGGCAGGTAGAAGACTGTTTTTCGAGGTGAAGGTCACCCAGTTGTCCTCGCCGTCGAACACCGCTGCTCCGGCGTTGGTGGCTATCCATAGCAGGCCGTTCTCGTCAATGGCTATGTCGTTCACTTGGTCGCTTGGCAGTGGACTGTTGCGTGTGCTCCACACGGTCCAGCGCTGCCCATCGTAGCGTGCCAGGCCACTGAGGGTGCCGAACCATTTGACATTGTCCTTGTCGATGACGATGGCGGGCACGATGTCGTCGGGCAAGCCCGAGTTGGCTGAGGTGTAGCTCGTCCAGCGGATGCCGTTGAAGACGCTGACACCGGCGTTGGTGGTAATCCACTTGCGGTTGGCGCGGTCCACGGCCAGGTCGAGCACAAAGTCGCTCAGCAGGTCACAGTCGTCGGGGGTGTATTTTTCCCAGTCGTTGCCGTCGTAGCTCACCAAGCCTCCCAGCGTGACGCCAATCCATGTCACGCCGTCCTGGTCGATGACGATTTCCTTGACGAACTTCATCTTCAGCCTGCGGGTGACGTCGGTATGCTCGGTCCAGTTGGTGCCGTCCCACTCAATGACGCCGTGGTCGTCGGTGCCAATCCAGAGAATGCCGCGTTTGTCGATCATCAGGCAGTTGACCGACTGGTCTTTCAGTTTCTCGTTGAACATGGAGTAGTCCATCCACGATGCCCCCCCCAGGCGGCAGAGGCCTTGAAAGGTGCCTGCCCATACACCTTTGGCATCGGCGGCAAGGGCAGAAATGTTGTTGCCGCAGATGTCGCTCGAGCGGGTGTCGTAGACCTCCCACTTGCCATTCTGGGCGTTGAGGGTGCCGGCCAAGGCCAGCGCAAGTGTCAATATGTTCAGTCTATGTTTCATGTCTCTTATGTTCAGGTTTTATGTTTTTCTTTCTTTGCTGCAGGAAACAGGATATTGTTCAATATCAGACGGTAGCCGGGCGAGTTGGGGTAGAGGGAGAGGTCGGTCGGCGGGTCTCCAATGAAGTGTCGGTAGTCTTCGGGGTCGTGGCCGCCGAGGAATGTCCAGGTGCCTTTGCCGTAGTCGCCGTGAAGGTAGCGCACCTCGCCAAGCTCCTTGTTCTCGGCCAGGACGACGCAGCTCGTCTTCACCAGGTTGCTGCGGAAAGCCGTGGTCTGGCCCATGAAGCCATGCACCACCCGCGTGTGGTTCTGCGTCAGCATGGTGGGTATCCAGTCCCACTTGGCCGAGAAGTCGAAGAGCACGAAGAAGTCGTGCTTTTCGTCGACGGCTTTCTGGCGCGCACGGTCGTCGATGTCGATGGTGGATATCTCGTATTCCGATGGATTGGTGCTGATGCGGAAGTCCTTGAAGGCAAAACATTTGCTGTAGTCCAGTAGCTCCTGGGCGTAGGGCTGCATGGGGTCGCCGTCGAACATTTCGGCGCAGATGTCGACCCCATCGGCCGCCAGGGCCACGTCGTAGCTGTCGGGCGCCGAGCACATGGCGAAGAGGAATCCTCCGCCCATCACGAAGTCGCGTATTTTCTTGGCCACCGCGAGTTTCAGATGGCTGACCTTGCTGTAGCCCAGTTTGGAGGCAGTGGCCTCTTGCAGGCGCACGTCCTCGATGTACCACTGCTGGTTGCGGTAGTTGCCCCAGAACTTGCCATATTGACCTGTGAAGTCCTCGTGGTGCAGGTGCAGCCAGTCGTAGGTGGGCAGCACTCCGCCCATTACCTCCTCGTCGTAGACCACGTCGTAGGGTATCTCGGCGTAGGTGAGCACCAGGGTCACGGCGTCATCCCACGGTAGTTTGTTCTTGGGCGAGTAGACGGCAATCTTTGGTGCCTTCTGCAGTTTGACGGCGTCCATGTTCACCCCCGGGTCGGCAATGTGGCTCAGTATGGCGCTGCTCTGACCGTCGGCGATGACCTCGCAGGTGACGCCGCGCAGCTTGCACTCGCGCTCAATGGCGTCGGCGTATTTCAGCATGAAGGTACCACCGCGGTAGTTGAGCAGCCAGGTTACCTCCACGTCGCGCTGCAGGCTCCAGTAGGCCACGCCGTAGGCCTTGAGGTGGTTCTTCTGCACCTCGTCCATGGGAAGTAATATATAATTCGCCTGCGCGTGCGCGAAAAAAATAAAAAAAAGAAGACACAGCGACATTACACCCTTCTTCAGGGTACGCTGTATGCCTGTATGTCGTCTTTCATTTTTCAATTTTCAGTCTTTTTTTGTGCGGATAGGGGGGCTCGAACCCC
>DGTB01000023.1 GCA_002394185.1 Bacteroidales bacterium UBA4347
TTCGTTTTACCTTCTTGACTCGTCTCGTGTCTCACACCTCCCCTAGGAGGCGTCCGACACACGCTATCTCTATCTTCTCATCAGTGTCAAAGTTCTTTCGTTTCAGTGACCTCGTTCGGTCGAAAACGGGTGCAAAGATACAACCATTTTTCAAACCGACCAAATATTTTTTTGCATTTTTTTGAAAATATTTTTGAATCGATAGTTAATCAGCGTTTTGCAAACGAAAAAATTTTTCCTTTTTGTAATTTTTCCATGATTTTCTGCATGTCAAAAACAGAAATCGCCCCCCAAATTTTGCAAAAATTGACCCCTCTGCAACGGCCGAAATGCCTAAATTTAAATATATCACTGATTTTTAGACATATAAGTAATTCCAACGCCTTATCAAGCCCTTACCAACTCCTTACCAACTCCTACCAAAATATAAGAAATGTAGGAGTTGATACGGGGATGGTGCGGGGTTAATAATAGATATATACATATAAAATATATAGGAGAATTTTACGTTGGCGGTGGGATATTCGAATTTTATTTGTACCTTTGCAAAATAAAATTATAAGGAACTAAAATATTAAAGTCTTGAAAACAAAGATACTAACTATTGCTGCGGCAGCCGCGATGCTGTCCATTTCCTCGCAAGCGAACGCCCAGACGTCGTGGGGCGAGGTATTCAACAAGTTCAAAATCGAAGCCCGGGCCGATGCGGAATACACCAACCGCACCACCAACATCGACGGCGATGCCTTTGGCGACCCCGGTCACCTCTACGGTATCCATGGCCGCTACTTCAACCTGCACCTCGGCGGCAACCTGGGCGAGAACTTCAGCTACTACTTCCGCCAGCGCATCAAGGCCGAGGCGGGCACAGTGAACTTCTTCGACAACACGGACTTCCTCTACCTCAACTACCGCCCCACCCAGAACTGGCAGCTGCGTTTCGGTAAGGACGCCATGGCCGTGGGCGGATTCGAGTACGACGCTCCCCCCATCGACGTGTTCTACGAGACCAACATGTGGGACAACTTCTACTGCTTCCAGCTGGCAGCCAGCGGCGCCTACATCACCGACGACGGCCGCCAGACGATGATGCTGCAGGTGAGCCAGTCGCCCTACGTCAACTTCTACGGCCTGAACTGGGACGCCGGCCTCTTCGCCTACAACCTCTACTGGGCAGGGTCTATAGGCTCGCATGTGACGACCCTCTGGGGCGTGAGCATGATGGAGCGCGAGCGCGGCAAATTCATGAACTTCATCTCGTTGGGCACCAAATACACTTCGACCGACGGCACGACGGACATCTACGTGGACCTGATGCACCACGCCCTGGCCACCGACGACTGGGGCAAGAACTTCGGCGTCGTCAGCCGCTGGAACTACCATCTGAACAACGAGTGGACCCTCTTCATCAAGGGCAGCTACGAGCAGAACAAATCGGAGGTGGACCTCGACGACGCCACCGTGAGCATGGACTTCCTCATGCCCCACCCCGGCCACAGCTACGGCCGCTACGGCGCCGGCTTCGAGTACAACCCCAAGGGCCTGCAGAGCGTGCGCATCCACGGCTACGTGGCCGAGATGACCGACAGCTACACCAACACCGTCAACCAGGACGTCACCGAGCACTCCCTCAACGTCAACCTCGGCGCCACCTGGACCATGGACGTCATGAAGCTTTTTAAGAAATAACACTTTTTTTTAAAGGGAAACCCATACTATGGAAGAAACGAAGATCAAAGAACAAATGCCGATGACGGTCACCGAAACGCCCTCCGTTCCCGAGGGGCAGCCGTCCGACAAGGCCGCAAGCCACCACCTGCTCAACTCGCTGCTGACGGTGATCGACCCGTTCCAGGTGTTCCGCCACCACGAGACCCAGGACAAGAAAAACCACAAACCCCGACGGTTGAAGTTCACCACCAGTCGCAGCCTCGAGGCCCTCATCTTCCTCGTATGCTTCTTTGCCTTCTTCGGCTTCCTGGCCTACCGGATGACGCTGCCGCACATGCTGAACACCTTCATGCAGACAGCCTACCAGCTCCTGCTGGAGACGGTGTTTTACATCATGGCCATCTGCGTGCTGATGGGTGCCATCTCCAAACTGCTGACGGAGTTCGGCGTGGTGCGCCTGATGGAGAACATCCTGCGCCCGCTGATGAAACCCCTCTACAACCTGCCCGGCGTGGCAGCCCTCGGAGCCGTCATGACCTTCCTCAGCGACAACCCCGCCATCATCTCGCTGGCCAAGGACAACAACTTCGCCCGCTACTTCAAGAAATACCAGCTGGTGTCGCTCACCAACTTCGGCACCGCCTTCGGCATGGGCCTGGTGGTCATTGCCTTCATGACCGGCAAGGGCTACGGCAGCGGCGCCCTGGTGGGGCTCATGGGAGCCATCATCGGCAGCATCATCAGCACCCGCCTCATGCAGCGCTTCACGCTGAAGAGCTACCCCGAGATGGACAGCCCCGTCACCGAGGCCGAGGGATCGGAACAGAACATCTCCTACAAGAGCGAAGGCTCCATCTTCCAGCGTTTCCTCAACGCCATGCTCGACGGCGGCAAGAGCGGCGTGGGCATCGGCGTGGCCATCATCCCCGGCGTGCTCTGCATCTCCACCATCGTCATGATGCTCACCTTCGGCCCTGCCGGCGAGAACGGCGAATACCTGGGCAAAGCCTACGAGGGCGTGCCCGTCATCACATGGCTGGCCGACAAGGTGAACTTCATCTTCTTCTGGCTCTTCGGCTTCGAGAGCGGCGCCCTGGTGTCGTTCCCCATCACGGCCCTGGGAGCCGTCGGCGCCGCCATCGGCCTGGTGCCGACCTTCATCACCGAGGGCATCATCAACAACAACGCCATCGCCGTCTTCACCGCCATGGGCATGTGCTGGAGCGGCTACCTCTCCACCCACACCGCCATGCTCGACTCCCTGGGCTACCGCAAACTCATCGGAAAAGCCATCGGAGCCCACACCATCGGCGGCCTCTGCGCCGGTGTGGCGGCACATTGGCTGTGGGTTTTGTTGAGCTTAATATTCTGAAAAACAAGCCTGTTGCATAGCACCCTCACCAAAAATGGTGATAAAATTTTGCCATATCGGAAAAAGTTCGTACTTTTGCACTCGCTTTGAAGCAAAAAAATTGATCAATTATTAATCCTAAAAAAAAGAAACAAAATGGCTTACAGAATCACTGACATCTGCGTTGCTTGCGGCACCTGCATCGACGAGTGCCCCGTTGGAGCTATCAGCGAAGGCGACATCTACAAAATCGACGAGAACGCTTGCGTCTCCTGCGGTACCTGCGCTGGCGCTTGCCCCACCGGCGCCATTGTGGAAGGCTAAGCTCAACACAGACAGAAATGAGAAAAAGGAACCACCTTCAACGGGTGGTTCCCTTTTTTTATATCCCTCCCCCGTCGCAGTCCGGGAGGCTCACATCGTGGTCTCGGCAATCTTGTCCACATTCATGCTGCGGGCCGAGGCGTCGAAGATTTCCTTGTAGAGGCCGCCCTGGCGGTAGACCTCCTGCGGTGTGCCGTGCTGCACGGCATGCCCGTGGTCGAGGACATAGAGCTCGTCGCTGTCGATGATCTGGCCAATGTTGTGGCTGATGACGATGACCGTGCGGCCCTGCTTGATGGCATCGATGGAGTTCTTGATCTGTTCGGTAGCAATGGCGTCGAGGCTCGCCGTCGGCTCGTCGAGGAATATGATGGGCGGATTCTTGAGGAACATGCGGGCAATGGCTATGCGCTGCTGCTGGCCGCCGCTGAGGTTGAGGGCGTTGCCCTGGAAACCCTCGGGCAGGGCCATCACCTGGTCGTAGATGTA
>DGTB01000150.1 GCA_002394185.1 Bacteroidales bacterium UBA4347
AAGAACGGCCGTATTAGACACCTATCATGTACCCTTCCGGTGGGGAACAAAAGCCTGTTTTGCGGGCTGAAAAGTATTTTTTTTATGGGTTTGTTTGTCTATTCCAATTTTATTTCGTACCTTTGCAGTCGGAAAAAATAGTTATTAACCATTAACATTTTACACCATGGATTTACAGAGTATCACCACATTGATGCTGTCCAACGACTACAAGGACCGCATGAAAGCAGAGTATTACCACTTGCAGAACCGCAAGGAAAACCTTGAGGCTGTGGTCAAACTGTGGGATGCCGGCAAGCTTCCCTTCACGCCCGACTGTCCCCGAAGCATCTACGACCTGCAACTCCGCGCCATGAACGACTACATGGCCGTCCTCGAGGCCCGCGCCAAAATCGAAAAGATAGTCCTGTAAGGTCCATCGAAACCTCCAAGCCCGTGGCAGAACCATGCTGCGGGCATTTTTTTATATTCTCAAACAATATAGCGGGCGGGACTCCGTTATACAAAGTATATGATTGACAGACTCACCTTCGACCTACAAGCCACTGACGGCGACGCCCGCGCAGGCCTCATACACACCGACCATGGCAACATTGAGACACCCATTTTCATGCCTGTCGGCACAGCGGGATCAGTGAAAGCCGTGCATCAGCATGAACTTCGCAATGACATTGGCGCTCAGATCATTCTGGGAAACACATACCATCTGTACCTGCGTCCGGGGTGCGACCTCCTGCGCCAGGCCGGAGGGTTGCACAAATTCAATGGCTGGGAGCGCCCGTTGCTGACCGACAGCGGTGGTTTCCAGGTCTTTTCTCTCGCCGCCAACCGCAAGTTGAAGGAGGAGGGATGCACATTCCGTAGCCACATCGACGGCAGCAAGCACCTCTTCACTCCGGAGAACGTCATGGAAACCGAGCGCATTATCGGCGCCGACATCATGATGGTTCTTGACGAGTGTTGCCCCGGCGACGCTGACAAACGCTATGCGCAACGTTCTATGGAACTTACACACCGTTGGCTCGACCGTTGCATTAAGCGTTTCAACGAAACGGAACCCCTCTATGGTCACCACCAGGCACTGTTTCCCATTGTGCAGGGATGCCAGTACGAGGAGCTTCGCAAAGTCAGCGCAGAATACATTGCCAGCAAGGACCCCGAAGGTTGCGCCATTGGAGGACTGGCTGTGGGCGAACCCACCGAGGTGATGTACAGGATGATAGAAGTCGTCAATGCCATCCTGCCCAAGGACCGGCCCCGGTACCTGATGGGGGTCGGCACACCGCAGAACCTGCTGGAAGCCATTGAGCGGGGCGTGGATATGTTCGACTGCGTCATGCCCACACGCAACGGTCGCAACGGCCTGCTCTTCACGGCCGAAGGCACTATCAATATCAAAAACAAGAAGTGGGAAAGCTGCTTTGAACCCATCGACCCCACATCCACCGCCGAGGCTGACCGCGTGTACACCCTCGCCTATCTCCATCATCTTATCCGTGCAGAGGAAATACTTGGTTTACAGATTTGCTCAATACATAACTTAAAGTTTTACTTACGGCTTGTCGGCGAGGCACGGAAGCACATTTTCGCCGGCGATTTCGCCACCTGGAAAAGCAGCATGGTGCAAAAACTGGGCCGCAGGTTGTAGTGCATGTTGATTTTTTGTTGATATTTTCGCCATACAAAAAGATACCTATTGGTAAAATATCTGTATTTTTGTAGGCTGAAACAAATATTGACAGATGTTCGACTTTTCACATTTTCTAACTGATACACAGTCTATTGTTTTCACCGTTTTGATGGCAGTAGGATTGCTATTCTGCTGCATATACTATGGACTGTTCCATTTCCGCATTGGCCGTTGGCACCGCAAGACGAAACCCCAAGAGGGCACCGGCGACCTCACCAACAACAACTTGCCTCCTGTGAGCGTGGTGCTTACGGCCCACAACGACGTCTCCTGGCTCAAAGAGAATCTTGTCTACCTGCTGGAACAGGACTATCCCAACTTCGAAGTGGTGGTGGTCGACTACCTGAGTCAAGACGACACACCCTTCGTCCTCAAACTCCTGAAAGACTACTACCCCCACCTGAAAATAGTTCCCTTCAAGGAGGATGTTAATCTTTTCCAGGGCAAGAAATACCCCCTCTCCATCGGCATCAAAAGTGCCAAGAACGACATTCTTCTTTTGGCCGACCCTGATTGCACTCCGAAAAACATGCAATGGCTTCGCGGCATGGTGAAGGGATACTTGAAGAAAGACACACAAATTGTGCTGGGATTCTGCGGTTTGAACCGCACTAAAACCCTGCTCGGAGCCCTTCAGCAATATGACAATCTGGCCTATAGTTCCCACTACTTGGGCTGCGCCCTGCTGGGACACCCCTATACCGGATCGGGTCGCAACCTGAGCTATCGCCGCAGCTTCTTTTTCAAGCGCGGTGCCTTCATCAACCACTACAGCGTCGCCGGCGGTTCGGACGACCTCTTCGTCTATCAAAATGCAACCCGCAACAACACCGCCATCAGTATCAGTGGTGACGCATGCCTGCGCACCGAACCCAAAAAGCGCTTCAGCGAGTGGCACAAGCTGCGTCTGTCGCGGGTGTCGACCCGCAACTGGCACAGTGTCGGTGGCCGCATGATGGAAGACCTCCTGCCCATCAGCGTCCTGCTTTTCTACTCCATGGCCGTGCTGCTGGCCCTCTGCGGAGGCATGCCGTGGGGAGCATTGCTGGTGGCCGTGGTGGTGAAATGGGCATGGCAGATCGTGGCCTTCGCCCAGCTCTGCAAACGTTTTGAGGGCGGTTTGGTATACCTTGCCGCTCCACTTTTTGAAATTTATTTTATCATTGCAAATACTATTTTGGTCTTAACGCCGTTAGATAATAACAGAAAATTCAGCAAATAGGCATTCCGCACGGAACCATTTGCTCCCAAAAACGACGCCGAAACATGGAATCGACAGCAGAAAAGACCGAACGCTTACAGCATGACTATCAGCTTGTATGCGACGCCCGCGACCGCGGGAACCACAAGGCGTACGCCACCTTGATGGCCTCCTATCGCGAACCGCTCTATCTGCTATTGTTGCGCATGACGCACAACACCACCACGGCTGCCGACCTCACCATGGAGACTTTCAGCAAAGCATTCCTTCAGCTGCACCGCTATGCCCCCACAGGCACTTTCAGCTCGTGGCTCTTCTCCATCGGTGTGAACACCTACATCGATCACCTGCGCAAACGCCGTCCCGACACCGTGTCGCTGAGTAGCATCACACGCACGGCCGACGGCGATTTCATTGAATATCAAATACCCTCTGGGCAACCCAATCCGGAGGAGGACCTCATACGCCGCCAACGCGATGCAGCGCTGAAAGAGGTGGTGGCAGAGCTCAAAGAGCCCTACCGCCGCATCATTGAGATGCGCTACTATGAGGACCTCAGCTACGAAGAGATAGCCGAGCGGCTCAAACTGCCGCTGGGCACGGTAAAGGTACGCTTGATGAGGGCCAAGACGCTGCTTGCCAGCATAGTGAAGGAAAGGGGCGACTTGGTATGAGGAAGATATGTATGGCGCTTGCGATGTTGATAGTGTCGGGTGCGGCTTTGGCCGACGACGACGGTGTGCCGAGGCCTGGGCCTACGGGTCTTTCTGTTTTTGCCAACGCCGGCGCTGTATGGGCCGACGGCACCAATGCCAACTTTTATTCCGGCCGTCCGGAAAACGACAACACCATCAACCGTGTGCTGCACAGCAACAGCTACGGTACCCAAATCTGGAACGACCTCCGAAATGACGGGCTCATCTCCTCGGCTATCGGCAGTTACAACGAGCTGCAGGTTATCGAGTATCCCGACATGTACTACCGCACATCGTACAACATCGGCCTCGGGCTGCGATACGACTACGCCAGCGGCTTCGGCTGGCTGCTGCGCTTCGACATGTGGCGGCTTGAAGCCATCGGGGCCTTCAATCTCAGCAGCAACAACGGCACGGGTATTCTCAGCGGGAATCGCCAGTATATACGTTGCGGCATGCTCGGCCAGGAGGACCGTATCAGCATCGACCTGGCCGTCACGCGCACGGTCGACCTCGGGTCGGGGCTCTGCCTGGAGGTGGACCTCGGCGCCAGCGTGAACAACACCAAGGTGAAAGAGAACCTGATGGAGATCAACGGCAGTACCTATTCCATCCTGGACATCTGGAACGGCAGCACGCCCGACGTGGGCGCTGGCAGCTACGACTATGTGAACCAAGGCGGTATAGGCTTCGGCGTCTTCATGAGCGGCTACCTGGGCTATCGCATAGAGGGTGTGGGCGCCATCAAGGTGGGCTACACCTGCCACCACAGCGAGGCCAACCTCAGAAACTACGACGCCTGGGGGTGGAGCCACTGCCTGAACATAAGATTCGAAATCAATAATTTTAGTTTTATATAAATGATAACATTTACAACATTAGCAGAAAGCGACCATTCGCACTTTGCACAAAGCCTGTTTGAAGAGGCGTTTCCCGAGCAGGAACGCCCGCCCTTCTCTAGTCTCCGGCACCGTGATGCCGGCAAATTCCATTTCCTCGTGGCCGAGAACGGCGACGAACCGGTAGGCATCCTGACCTACTGGACTTTCGAAGACCTTGTCTACATCGAGCATTTCGCCATTGCCGAAGAGCTGCGCAACCAGGGCCTGGGCAAAGCGGCCTTCCTCAGCTTCCTTTCCCAGCAGACGGAGCAGGTGGTGCTCGAGGTGGAGACCCCTGTGAACGAAGAAGCCGAACATCGCATAGAATTCTATGCCAGCATGGGCCTCTTCAGCAACCCCCAGCAGTATGTGCAGCCCCCCTACCGCAAAGGCGGCCAGGAGGTGGAGATGATTATCATGTCAAAATACGAACTTGACGACGACGAATTTTGCGAAATCCGCGACCTTCTGTACCGCGAAGTGTACGGCATTTCGCAGAAACAGCAAAAAAACTTTTGATTGTATCGGGCTATTCCATCGCGAGTTACGAATCAAGACATAAAAAATTCGAAAAAAAATTTGGTCAGTATCAAAAAAGTGTGTACTTTTGCACTCGCTTTCAGGGAAAGAAAAGCCCGAAAACAGCAGATGGCTCCTTAGCTCAACTGAATAGAGCATCTGACTACGGATCAGAAGGTTGTAGGTTTGAATCCCGCGGGAGTCACTAAGAAAGAGCG
>DGTB01000222.1 GCA_002394185.1 Bacteroidales bacterium UBA4347
GAGCAGGGCATCATCATCCAGGGTGGCAAGAAGAGAGTGGTGCGCTGATGGCGTAATCTTAAGAATAAACAGAAAACGACTTGCAATTTTTGTCTTGCAAGTCGTTTTTTTGCGTTTTTTGCAAGTCTATGGCATGAAGATAGAAAATATTTTACTATATTTGTAAATCTTTTGCATTTGATTTGCAATGTTTTGCTGAAATGATACAAGTCCCTTCTCTTCTCACCCTCCGAAGCTCACTGCTTCGCAGCTTTCTCTTGTCGGCACTGCTCTTTGCGTCGCTGGCGGCTGCGGCCGTCGGGGCGTCCCAGGACTCTTGCCCCAAAGTGAGAATGGAGGTGAGGCGTCTGCCCGACCTGAATGTGCCGCGCTCCGGCCATGCCGTGTTCTGTGTCAATGGCGAGGTGACGGTGGTGGGAGGACATACATCGGGATTCGTGCCCACACAAACCGCCGAGTACTATGCCGGAGGCAAATGGCATCTCATGTCCACGGTCTATACCCACGACGACGGACTCTGCCTGCCCCTCTCCTCGGGCAAGGTGCTGCTCGCCGGCGGTCACCATGAGCCGCTGGGGATAGGGCAGACCTTCCGGGTGGAGATGTATCACCCTGCCACCCATACATTCGAGGGGTTCGGATGCCTCGAGCAGAAAAGGAGCATGGCCTGTGGTGCTGAGATAGAGGGCGGAAAGGTGGTCATCGCGGGCAACTGGTATGCTGCCGACAGCCTGGAAATCTTCGACGGCATCGATGCTTTCCATGCTTTAGGACCGATGTCCGATTCTCTGGCGTCGCCGTTTATGGTGCCGGTCGCCGGCGGCGAGGTACTGATTTTTGGACCGGCCGATAATTACGGTCGCCCCCGTCATTGCACCCACGCCCGCCGCCTGAAGGCGCCGCCGCTCTATATTCCTTTGTTTGTGAAATGGCAGCCGTTTCTTTGTTTTGAGGGAAAGTCGATGGCTGACAGCCGGATTGATATGGGTGAGAAAGACGAATTCGCCTACCTCCTGCCCGTACACAACGGAAAGGGCCAGGTGGCCGTGGCCTTGCTGCGCGATACGCTTTTCTCGCTTCTGCCCACTGCCACGCCTGTGCCTATGGTGTTGGAGGGCGATACCATCTTTTATGACCAGGTGGTCATCAGCGACCGCAAGGCGAAACGGGCCTACCTCCCCGCCATTTGCAAAGACCGATTCTTGGTGCTGAGCATTGATTATACGCAGTCGCCGGCGCCTCTCACCCTCTATTATTCTGACCGTATGCCGCGGCCATGTTTTTACTCCAGGCCCGGACTCACCCCAGACGGTAATTTGATGATAGCCGGCGGTTATTCAAGGTTGGACGATGTCTCGGCGGCCAATAATTTCAAACCTTCGGCCAACGTCTTTTTGCTGTGTGTGGGCAATACCGAGACCGCCGCAACACCCGCCGCTTGGCCGTGGATAATCGTTCCTTTGGGGGCTGTGGCCCTCATCGCAGCTCTGGGGTGGCTCCTCGCCCACAGGCGCAGCCGGAGGACATCCCCCACGCAGGACCTCGCGCCTGTATCCGACGATAATGCCACAACTGCTACACTCTATGCCAACCTGCTTCCCAGAATCTGCCACCTCATGGAGGAGCAACAGCTCTTCCTCCAGCCCGACCTCAAAGTGTCGGATGTGGCAGCGGCGCTGTCCACCAACAGCCGCTATGTGTCGGAGTGCATCAAGGCCGAGTACAATTGCTCCTTCATTCAGTTCGTCAATACTTACCGCATCAACCATGCCAAGAAACTGCTCCGTCAGCAGCCCGACATCAAAATCGTGGCGCTTGCCATCGCTTCGGGTTTCTCGGTCGAATCCACCTTCTTCCGCGCATTCCGTGCCGTAACGGGCATGACGCCCAAGGAGTGGATAGCGCAAAACCACTGCTGATTTCGGGAATTGCAAGTGGGTATTTACGTATTGCAAGTATTCTCGCTCCTCTTCTTATTATATTTGCGTAACCGTTGGGCTGCAGCTGTGGCCCGAAAAAAGTAGCCATTACTTACCAAAACGCTAATATATATGAGAAAAAAACTTTTGTATTTAATCACGCTTCTGCTGCCACCTCTTCTGGTGGCGGCACAGAGCAGCGCCGACCAGCAGCAGGCGCTGCCGTCCGACTGGGGCGGATGGCAGAACCTGACTTATGGTGTGGCCGATTCCGTCCTGTGGGACTCGCATCCCAAGCCCTTGCAGGTGCAGATGGCAGGCAGCTACATCCATGTGGCATGGATGGAGGATGCTAAACAGAACGATGGCGAGTATCCGCTCTACTACCGGCGTAGCACAGATTACGGAAAAACGTGGGAGAAAGCAAAGATCATCGCAAGAGACCAGAGCTCCAACTGGACCAGTTCCAGTACGGGCGATGATATTGCCGGACACAACAGCCACTGGATGGTGGCCGAAGGAAAGAATGTGCATTTCCTCGTACCACGCTGGGCCAGCGACGGACTCCACACCGTCACTTATTATTATTCCACCGACTATGGAAAGACGTTCAAACAGAAAGAACTGTGGAAACAGGTGTCAGGAAAGGGCCATATCTTCCCCAGCCGGCCGCATGTGGCGGTCGACGGAAAGAATGTGGTGCTGGCCGTCAACATCGACCGCACCGTGCCTTACGTCTGGACTTCCACCGACGGGGGAGCCACTTTCAAGGAATGCATCATCGATGCGTCGTTCAAAATCGTCGACCTCCAGGTGTCGGGCAAGCGGTGGACAATCCTCGGCACTTGGTCCGACGGCGGTGCCTACACCCGGGTGGA
>DGTB01000097.1 GCA_002394185.1 Bacteroidales bacterium UBA4347
GAACAATATGTAAACAATATAAAAACAATATAAGAACGGCCGTATCAGGGACGTTGCGGGTAGGTGTTTGCTACCGATAGGTATGTATGGATTAAGCTGTTGTGTGGTAAATGGTTACAGCTGCTCGAGGTGGGTTTTGACTTGGTCGAGCTGCAGGGCGTTGGCGATGGTGTAGGTGCCAACTTGTTCGCGCCGGAGGGCGCTGAGGAAGGCTCCGGAGCCGAGGGCGAGGCCGAGGTCGCGGGCCAGGGAGCGGATGTAGGTGCCTTTGCCGCAATGGATGCGGAAGTCGGCCTGCGGCAGGTGGATGGGGACTTCGCCGAGGGGGTGGTTGTAGAGGTTTTTGGCCGTGGGGTCTATGGGGGCTACCGGGGCATGGGTGTCTATGGGGCTTGTGCCTTGGCGGAAGGCGGTGATTTCGAAGCTGTAGACGTTGACGGGTTTGGGCTGGATGGTCACCGTGGGGTCGTCGGTGCGGGCGTACTCATAGGCGCGTTGGCCGGCGATTTTTACGGCGCTGAACATGGGCGGCACCTGGAGGATGGTGCCGGTGAACTGTTGCGCGGCAGCCTGCAGGGAGGCAAGGGTGATGTGCTCGTAGGGATAGTATTGGTCCACAGGGCGCTCGAGGTCGTAGCAGGGTGTGGTGGCGCCGAAGACGAGGGTGCCGGTGTAGACCTTGTCGCCGTCCTGCAGGCGGGGTATGTCCTTGGTGGCCTTGCCGATGCAGACGAGGAGCAGGCCTGTGGCCAGGGGGTCGAGGGTGCCGGCATGGCCTATCTTGAATTTTTTAAGGCCGCCATTAATGGCGGCCGTCGCGCCGTTTGTGTCGCTTTGGCCGTAGGTTGCAGTGGTGGTCGTCGCGCCGTTATCGGCGCGTTGGCCGTAGAGGTTGCGCACTACGGCCTTGATTTTGTTCACCGCCTGGAAGGAGGTCCACTGGCGGGGTTTGTCGATGGGCAGGACTATTCCGGCCTGAAGCTGCTCGAAGGGGATCATGCAAAGATGATGGCTGTCAGTCCGACAATGACGCAGTAGAGGGCGAACCAGATGAGTTTGCCTTTCTTCACGATGTTGATCATCCACTTGCATGCCAGGCAACCGACGAGGAAGGCGGCCAGAAAACCTATGAGCGCCGCCACGGGGCTGATGCCGCTGAGCGAGGCGCTGACGCCGACCTCGGCCATGTCCTTCACGTCGAGCAGGGCTTCGCCCAGGATGGGGGGTATGACCATGAGGAAGGAGAACTGCGCAAGGCGTTCTTTTTTGTTGCCGAGGAGGAGTCCGGTGGCGATGGTGGAACCCGAGCGGGAGAGGCCGGGAAGCACGGCGAGGGCTTGGGCGATGCCGATGATGAAGGCGTGGAGGGGCGAGATGTTCTCGCGCTGGCGCGGTTTGGCCCAGTAGCTGAAGGCCAGCAGGGCGGCCGTGACGAGGAGGCAGATGCCTACCACGAGCAGTCCGCTGCCGAAGACGGCCTCGACTTTGTCCTTGAAGAACAGGCCCACGATGCCAACGGGGATCATGGAGATGACGATGTTGACGGCATAGCGGGTGCCTTCGTTCCACTTCCACTTGAAGAGGTCGGTGAATATCCACACGATTTCCTTCCAGAGAATGACCACGGTGCTGAGGACGGTGGCGATGTGGAGCAGCACGGTGAAAGCCAGCTGCCCCTCGCCGTCCTGCATGCCGAAGAGGGCCTGGCCGATGGCCAGATGGCCCGAGGAGGAGACGGGGAGGTATTCGGTGAGTCCCTGTATAATTCCGAGAATCAGCGCTTCGAACCAAGAGAGTGTCTCTGTCATGGCTTATTGCTTTTTGCCTTTGTACATGATGGCGAGGATTTCGACCACGAAGCCCACGACGATAAGTATGGGTGCGACGACAAGGCGTCGGCTGTCGAACATGGCGGGGTTGAAGGTGTTGGGGTCGTCGCTGCCGCCGCCGCTGAGGAGTATGTAGCCCAGGACGAGGACGATGAGGCCGGCAATCATGAGGATGTAGTTGATGCGGCCGAAGGCAAACTGAAAGCGGTTGCTGTTTTCTTCTTGCTGGATAGCAGGTTTATTCTCCATGGATGGTTTCATTATTGTTTTCGTTGTTGTTAATTCTTGGCTATGTGGCGCCGCACGGTGATGGCTGTGGCGAGGTAGGTGATGAGTATGCCCACGAGGATGATGGCCACAGCGATAAGTCCGTACCAGACAAGGTGTTCGGTCTGAAGGAGGTCGATGCCGAACTGGTTGCCGAAGGCCCAGAGGGTGACGAACACCAGGCAGTCGGCGATGAGGCCGCCGATGGCGCCATAGGCGATGCTGCGCAGGCGGAAGGGCCGCGCAATGAAGGACGATTTGGCACCGACGAGGCGCATGGTGGCGATGGTGTCGCGACTGCTGTAGAGGGCAATGCGGATGAGGCTGGAGATAAGCACGATGGTGATGACCAGCAGCAGGGCCACAAAGACGATGAGGAACCACGAGAGGCGATAGAAGATGTCGCGCAGTTCTCCGACGACGTTCTCCTGGTAGGCCACGCCGGTGACGCCTTCCTGCGCCCCCACCTCGGCGCAGAAGCGGTCGAGGGTCTCGGAGCTGTTGTCCGGCAGGAGGGCCACGTTGAAGTTGACCATCAGCGAGGGGTAGAGGGGATTGTAGCCTGCGAAGCCCACGAAGTCCTCGCCGAGGTCTTCGGCGAAGATTTCAGCGGCTTTCTCCTTGGAGATGTAGTCGACGTGCTTGACGAAGTCCATCTTCTCCACACGGCCTTTGAGGGCGAGCGCGAGGGAGTCGGAGACGTCGGGCGAGAGGTCTACCTTGTAGGTGATACGCTCCTGTGCATCGTGTGTGAGGCGGTAGGAATGGTACTCGATGGTGAGCAGCAGCCCAAGCATAAAGAGCACCAAGGAGATACCAAGAATGGTAGCTCCATGGGTGCCCCAGAGGTTGACTTTGTTTTTCATATACTATCAATTGGCCAGCATGACGGGCATGACAAGCATGAGGATGTCGTCCTTTTTGTCGGAATCGTCTTCGCCGTAAGGGAATATGATACCCGCGCGCGAGGGGTGAGAGAGTTCAATGAGGACCTGCTCACTGTCGAGGTAGGAGATCATCTCGGTGAGGAATTTGGCGTTGAATCCGATGTCCATGGGGTCGCCCTCGTACTGGCAGGGGATGGTCTCGCGAGCGTTGTTCGAGAGCTCGAGATCTTCGGCGGAGATGTCGATGTGGTCGGCCGAGATGGAGAGGCGGACCTGACGGGTGGCCTCGGAGGCGAAGATGGAGACACGCTTGAGGGTGTTGAGGAACGACTGGCGGTCGAGGATGAGCTTGTTGGGGTTGTCCTTGGGGATGGCGGCCTCGTAGTTGGGGTAGCGGCCGTCGACCAGGCGGCAGACGATGTAGAAGTTGTCGAAGGTGATAAAGAGGTTGGTGTTGTTGTATTCGATGGTGACGTCGCCCTCTTCCTTGCGTGCGGCGAGGATGTTCTTGACGATGATGATGGGTTTCTTGGGGAGGATGAAGTTGGTGCTCTCGTCGGAGGTGACGTCCTTGCGGCGGTAGCGGACGAGCTTGTGTGCGTCGGTGGCCACGAAGGTGACGCCGTCGGGGGTCATCTCGCAGAAGATGCCGCTCATCTGCTGGTGCATCTCGTCGTTGGAGGTGGCGAAGACGGTTTTGTTGATGGCATTGACAAGGGCGGTGCTGCTCATTTCGATCTTGCTGGTGCTTTCGGCAACAGGCATGGTGGGATAGGTGGCAGCGTCCATGCCGGCGAGGCGGTACTGGCCCTGGCCGGAGACGATGTCGATGGAGAAGTTGCTGGGGTTGACGTCGAAGGTGAGGGGTACATCGTCGAAGGTTTTGAGGATATCGAGGAGCATTCTGGAGGGGACAGCGACCTCTTCAGGGTGCTCCATGCGGCCGGTCTCCACGGTCATGCGTGCCATGAGCGTGGTGGTGAGGTCGGTGGTTTTGATGGTGAGGTTGTTTTCTTCGAGATGGAAGTGGAAGCAACCGATAATGGGCATGGTGTTGCTGGAGGAGAGAACTCCGCTAAGGGACTGCAACTGCTTGTGTAACTGCTGGCTGTTGACGATAAATTTCATATTCTCGGTGTTTTAAATTATTCGTATTTTGGATGCAAAGATACGAATAAAGTTTAAGGTTTAATGTCTAAGGCTTAAGGTTTTTGTTAACATTTAATCAACAGAGACGGAGGTGAAGACTCCGACGGGGATGTTGTCGATGTCGTTCCAGTGGATGGAGCAATTGGCACGTGAGTATTGGTCGTCGAGGTAGAAGGTGCCGCGGATAGGGTCGTCGCGATAGATAAGACGGTCGGGGGCGTAGAGGATGACTACGTTGTGGTAGGTAACACCTTTGTCGGTGGTGTAGACGCCGCCGAGACTGTCGGGGGTGGTGAGGGCCACGAGGTAGCCGTAGTCAGGCTTGACATAGGAGGCTGTGCACTCGCGGACGTCGACGACGGTGCCGCGGAAGTCGATTTCGTCGGTTTTGCTGCATGAGATGAGGCCCAGGATGGCTGCTATTGCCGGCAGGATGCCGGCGCTCCATTTAGAAAAGGCGAAGCGCTTCATTGAGTGATGTTTTTTTGTCGGTGGATTCTTTGCGTTGGCCGATGATGAGGGCGCAGGAGACGTTGTAGTCGCCGGCGGGGAAGTGCTTGGTGTAGCTGCCGGGGATGACGACGCTGCGCGGGGGCACATGGCCGATATGGGTGACGGGCTCGGGACCTGTGACGTCGATGATGTGCGAGGAGGCCGTGATGACAACGCCGGAGGCGAGGACGGCTTCGCGGCCGACGTGTGCGCCTTCAACGATGATGCAGCGCGAGCCGATAAAGGCGTTGTCCTCGATGATGACGGGGGCGGCCTGCACGGGTTCCAGCACGCCGCCGATGCCTACGCCGCCGGAGAGGTGGACGTTGGCGCCAATTTGGGCACAGGAACCCACGGTGGCCCAGGTGTCAACCATGGTGCCGGAGTCGACATGGGCGCCAATGTTGACGTAGGAGGGCATGAGGACGACGTGGGGTGCGAGGTAGGCGCCGTAGCGTGCAACGGCGGGTGGAACGACGCGGATGCCGCTCTGGGCGTAGTTGCGTTTGAGGGGGATCTTGTCGTGGTATTCGAAGGGACCGGCCTCGAGGGTCTGCATACCGCAGAGGGGAAAATACAGGAGTACGGCTTTCTTGACCCATTCGTTGACAGCCCAGGAGCCATCGTCGGAAGGCTGAGCTACACGTAGCTTGCCTTGGTCAAGCATGGCAATGGCTTCTTCAATGGCCTGGCGATATTCGGTTTCGTTGAGGAGCTCGCGATGCTCCCAAGCTTGTTCTATTTTTTCTTTCATAACAATTATCGGATTAGTAGGATTGTTCCGTTAAGGGTGCGCAGTTTGTCGGGGCGTGGTGTGGTGCGGTACTGGAGTGTATAGACGTAGGCTCCTTGGGGGCATGCGGTGCCGTCGGCAGAGGTGCCGTCCCAGCTGAGGTCTACCCCCTCGAGGTGGGCCACGAGGAGACCTGTACGGGAGTATATCCATACTTCGAGCTCCTGTATCTGGTTGAGGGCCGGTTGCCAGGTGTTGTTGGTGGATTGGTTGGGGGTGAATGCGTTGGGGGTGAAGATGGCAGAACGGTCATTGTGGATTGTGAGGTGTGCGGTATCGGTGCAGCCTTCGACGCTGTAGGCCACAAGCCGGATGTCCAGCGTGTCTTCTCCTTCGGGGAAGGTGTAGGAGAGCGAATGGGTGGTATAATTGTTGCCCTCGATGGTCCAGAGGCGTGAGGCGGCATAGGCGCTGTTGTCGTGGAGGTCGAAGTCGGGATTGGTAGGGGTGACAATCGTGGGAATGGCTTTGATCTCGGCCTTCAGGTTTCCACCGAGGATGCCGAGGTTGAGCGTGATGGAGGAGTCACATCCGTGGATGTTGGTATAGACATACTTGTAGATGCCCGAGGTGTGATAAGTCGTTTCGCCGAAAGTGTAGTAGTCGTTGGCGCAGATGGTGTCGAAGAGGGTGAATTCGTCGTGGGGATTGACGGTGAGCCGGAGGGTGACAGAGGAATCGCATCCGGCGGCGGTGGCGAGGAGGGCAGAGTAGGTTCCGGAGATGTTGTACAGGCTGTCGCCAAGGGCGTAGGGGTGGTTGTCGCAGATGACGGTGTCGACGCTGACAGTATAAGTCGGGTTGACCGTGAGGATAAATGTGACGACCGAATCGGCACCGAAACGGTCGTGGAGGGACTTCTCAATGGTGTCGGCGCTGTCGTAGGTGTTGCCGTCCCAAAGGTATGGGAGACGGTCGTCGCAGATGGTTTGCCGTAGCGTAATGGCTTGGTTGTGGTGCACAATGAGATGTTGTGCGACAACTGAGTCGCAACCGAAGATGTTGGTGAGGATGGCTGTGGTGTCGGCGGAGTCGTAGTAGGGTTGGCCGAGCATATAGACCGGGAGTTGGTTCTCGACGGTCTCGATGGTGATAAGGGTGTCGTGCGAGGGCAGGACGTGGAGGGCAAGGGACACAACGCTGTCGGCACCATAGGAGGTGGCGAGGGTTACCGAGGTGTCTGCGCTGGCGGTCAGACTGAGGCCGTTCCAGTGATAGGGCAGGGCGTTGGGGCAGACGGTGTCATAGAGCGAGGTGTGGACATTGCGATAGACGGTGAGGGAGAAGTTGATGTTGCTGTCGCAGCTGAAGGCCGTGGAGCCGATGATGAGGGAGTCTGTCACATCGTCGTTGAATGTGTGTCCGAGGATGGTGTAGGGAAGGTCGTTCTCGACGACCGTGAAGGCTTGGTCGAGGTGGTAGCCCGGGTGGACGATGAGGTGGACTCGGGAGATGCTGTCGCACGAGTGGATCCGGGTCTGGTTGCTCTCAGTGATGTTGGCATTGGCGGTATATGTATTGTCTTTCCACTGGACGGATTCGCAGCCTTCTATGGTGTATTCGTTGTGGTATGAGGGGTGGAAGGTGAGGTAGACGGTGGAGTCGATGTTGCCGCAGTTGGATTGGATGGTGAAGGTGTAGGCGGTGGTGGAGTCGGCTGTGAGGCTGTCGGGCGAGCCGATGATGAAGACGGAGTCGTTGACGGGTATGACGCCCGGTCCGCTAACGCTGTAGCCTGTAACATCGCAGTTGTTGGTCAGCAGGGTGGGGTTCAGCGCCAGCTCCCACTCGAAGATGTAGCCGTTGTCCTCCTGCACGCCGTCGATGACTTCGATATACCACGTGCCGTTCAGGGGGCAGCCTACCAGGCTGGCGAAGTTCTCGTCCGGATGGTAGAAATTGGTGCCGGCGGCTACGTTCGACGAGTCCACCCGGTAGTAGGCTTGACTGCCGAGGTTGTCTGCATAGCGCTGGTTGACGGAACGGTAGACATATCCGCCGTTGTCGGCATAGGTGTAGTTGGAGTTGGTGTTGTTGCTCCAGCAGTAGTTCCAGCCTGTTCCGGGAGCGTTGATGATGGAGTTGTGGGTGCAGCCGTTGCCGTAGTAGTTGTTGTCGGACGTCCGGTTGGGTATGCCAAGGTAGGCATGGTCATGGTTGGCATTGCTCGGTCCGTTCCATCCTCTCGACGACGACGGCACCGACGACAGGCAGGGCGACACTGTCGCATTGCCGCTATAGTTGCTGAATCTCAGTATGTCCGCTTTCTGCCCGTTCGGGCATGTCACGTTGATATACAGGTCGCCGAGGAACGAGTGCTCCATGTTCAACCGCAGGTAGTTGATGTCGTTGGCCGATGTGATGGTGGCGCCCTCGTCGAAGTCTGTGAAGGTGACGGGCGACTGATACGAGCACCCCTGTGCCCCGCAGGACTGCCCGTCGGGAAGGAAGACCTCCTCGCTGTGCCCCATGGAGGCGTCTCCGTGCTTGATGACAATGTTGTGTGTCTCTTGGAATCCGAAGCTGACCTGTGCCGAATCGCCGGAGCACACGCTGGCGGGCACATTGAATCGTGTAATCTCCTGTGCCCTTGCCGACAACGCCGTCAGCATCAATATCATTATGATTCCAATCCTTTTCAAGGTTGTCTCTTTGAGCCGTAATGCTATCTCACCACTTCTATCGACCCGTTCCTCTTCACGATGCCGTAGAGACTTCGAGCCATGAAGCGGAAGTAATACGTGCCGTCAGGGCTCCCCGTGTCCTCAGGGTCCCAGAAGTCCTCTTTTTTTGTGATATTCTCGGCGTGGTAGACCAGTGTTCCCCATGCGCTGTATATCCACAACTCGTTCATCGAGTAGGCTCCGCATTCCAACAGGTTCACCACCTCCCACTTGTCGTTCAGCCCGTCGCCGTTAGGCGAAACCAGGTTCGGGAACTGCAGCCAGTCGTTCACAATCGTCACCGTCTGCTCCAGGGTGTCGTAGCAGTCCAGCGGTCCGCCGTAGGGGCCTCTGTGGTGGCGCACCTCGATAAGGGTCACCGGGAAATCGCCGAACACATTGCCTCCCTCCATGGACCACGTGTATCCCACCTCCTGGCCGAAGAGGGTGTCGCTTCCGCCGCCGTTGGCCTTCTGCACAGCCCATGTATAGTCCGTCAGGCCTTCGCCCTCGTCGGCATAGAGCATCACCGTCGGATGCGACATCACGGGGTTCTCCATCTCCCAGCGGAAGCCCGCTTCCGGACGTTCATACACATACACCGTCCTCCGCAGCACCGCCGTATCGCGGCAACCGTTCTCACTCGTCGCGGCAAGGGTGATGCTGTACACTCCGGCACTGTCATACGTGTGTGCAAGCTGTTCGCTCGCAAACCAGCCGGTGTCTCCCGTGTGCCAGCGGCGCGACGACACGGCGACCGACGAATCCTTCAGAAAAACGGTATACGGCGCACAGCCCGCCAGCAGCGTGTCCTTTTTCCACAGCTCGCCGTCGGCGCTGATATAGGGGTCCACCGAGAATCCCGCATCCACCGTGTAGAGAGTCAGGTGGATATTGCTGTCGCAGTCCTCGGTAGTCATCAGATGCACTTCGTAGTCGCCCGGCCCCCCGTAGTCCACCCCGTTGTAGGTGTACGCCTGGTTGTTGCAGATGCCCACGGTGTCATACCGTTCATAGCTTGCGCCGAACGTCACGTCGATTTCGCGCGTTATCGGGCAGGGGGTGCCCGGAAGGATCACCGTGTCGATGCGGTGCGTCGTGGTCGTGATGCTCAGCTCGTCCACCAGCAGCGTGTCGCCGGCGCAGTAGTGTCCGCTCACAAGCCGGTACAGCTGCGGCACATAGTGCACCCGCAGCACCGTGTCGACCCTTTCGCCCCCCGTTCCATAGACGGATACGTGATATTCCACAACCGTGTCGCCCACGGCACCCTGCGGCGCATAGACCACAAAGGTCGAATCGTCCACCCGGCGCACCGAGTCGCCGCTCAGCCCGTAGCCTGCCACAGAGCCGTTGCTGCCTGCAAAGGCCTCGTCGAGCGCCAGCTCCCAGTCGAAAATATAGCCGTTGTCCTGGCGCACTCCGTCAATCACCTCGATATACCATTCGCCGTTCAGCGGGCATCCCACCAGGTTTCCGAAACTCTCGTCCGGATGGTAGAACTGACTCCCCGCGGCCACATCGCTCGAGTCCACCCGGTAGGTGGCGCTTGTGCCCGTGGTGTAGGCATACTGCTGGTTGTCAGAGCGGTAGACGTAGCCTCCGTTGGAGGCGTAGGAGTATCCCTTTGTCGTATTGTCGCTCCAGCAATAGTTCCATCCCGTGCCCGGGGCGTTCGTGTAGTCGTTGTGTTCGCAGGGCGTCGCCTGGTTGTCGTTCGTGTTGGCCACACCCAGCATCGCGTGGTCCTCGTTCAGATACGCCGGGCCGTTCCAGCCCCTTGCCGACGCCGGCAGTGTCGACAGGCAGTTCGAGTATATCGCCGTCCCGCTGTAGTTGCTGAACCTCAGTATGTCGGCCTTCTGGCCGTTCGGACACGTCACATTGATATACAGGTCGCCCAGAAACGAATGCTCCATCTTCAAGCGGATATACCGGATGTCGTTCACCGACCCGATTGTCGCCCCCGGCGCAAAACAGTCGAAAGTCACCGCCGACCGATACCGGCAGCCCATTTCCCCGCAGTCCACACCGTCCGGCAGAAACGCGCTGTCGCCGTACGACAGTTCCGTCTCCACATTCCTCACCACCACCTCGTGGTCTCCGCGGAAACCCATTCCGATAACCACCGAATCCGACAGGCACACCGTCGTGTCGCCCATCACATGCACCAGTTCCTGTCCCCGTGCCATACATGGCAACAGGCACAGCGTCAGTATTATATAGCGTATATTTTTATAATATTTACTCATCATATCAAATTGCAAAGATACGAAAAAATATCGCTCACCGGTAAAAAACTTTATTAAAAATTCAAAAAAAACAATCCCCACCCGAACCCTACCTGAACCGTACCCAATACGGCCGTTCTTATA
>DGTB01000173.1:0-1092 GCA_002394185.1 Bacteroidales bacterium UBA4347
GTCTGCCGGCCCGACTCTGCGGCAATGGCCACCTGCAGCTGCTGGCCTCGCAGGTTGTCGGGAATGGCCACCTCGAGGTGGCCGTCGCGGTCGAGCTGTCCGCTGCCTGCCTGCTGGTCATTGAGCATGACGACGATGCGCTCGCGGTCGCCGCGGAAGCCCTTCACGCGCAGACGGGTGGCCTCGGCGGCCTTCATCTGGTAGGAGAACTGGCGGTTGGTGCGGCGCCAGTGCTCGCCCTCGTCGCTGCCGTTCCAGCTCTGAGCGGAGGCAAAGAAGTGGTCGCTCTCCGACTGCTGCTCACCGCAGAACACCTTGTCCACCGTCTGCGCTTCGAGGGCCATGCGTGCCTGCTCGGCAGCCTCAATCTCGGCCTTGCGCTGGCTCCATTCATTGGCAGAGTAAAGGGGGAAGTATATCTGATAGCGGCACTCATAGAGCTGATAGAAGGGCACCAGCTGCATGCCCTCGTACTGGGGCAGCGTGAGGCCGCTGAGGGCAAACGTCATGGGCTTTCCCTCCACGGCCTTCAGGTGGGAGAGCAGCGATGCCTGGTCGCCGATGATGGCGGGCATCTGGTAGGTGGGAATCTGCGGCCCCACGGCGATGTGCCCTCCGCGGCTGTCGTCGGCAAAGAGGCCGTCCTGACGGTCTGTGCCGGTCTTGGCAGCCAGCACGATGGGACCGTAGAGGAACGAGAACTGCGGCTTGCCGTCGGGCGTCTGCATGGCGGTGAGGTGCATGGGGGTGTCCACGTGGATGCGGTCGCCGTTGCTCCATTTGCGGTCTACCACGAGGTAGCCGTCGCGTTCCTCGGCCTTCACGGTCTCACCGTTCACGCTGATGGTCATCGCCTCGGTCCACCAGGGCTTGCGCACCTTCAGGGCGAAGCGGCGGGCCTTCTTCAGCTGCAGCGTCAGGTCGGTAGACGGCTGCTGGGGGAACTGGCCGGTCTGCACGACGGTGAGGTCGCCCCAGGTGAGCGTCGACGGGATGAACAGGTTGACGATGAGGTCCTGCCCCTGGTGTGCATAGATCATCTCGCCGTAGCGGGCGGGGTTCTCCAGTCCGGTGCCCACACAGCACCACATG
>DGTB01000173.1:1219-2679 GCA_002394185.1 Bacteroidales bacterium UBA4347
AAGCCTCCCTGCACGGGGTTGAGGATGCTGAGGATGTGGTTGTAGAGGGCACGCTCGTAGTAGTCCATGTAGGACACGTCGGCCGAGGTCTGATAGAGCATCTTGGTGAGGCGCAGCATGTTGTAGGTGTTGCAACTTTCCGGTCCCTGCTCGCTTTCGAGCAGCTGACTGAAGTCGTCGGTGGGGTTGAAGTGCTCGCGCATTGAGTTTCCGCCGATGCTCACACTGCGCTGTCCCACCACCACCTGCCAGAAGAAGGCGGCGGCACCGTCCCAGTCCTGCCGGCCCTCGAGGTCGGCAATGCGCTTATAGCCTATAATCTTCGGTATCTGGGTGTTGGCATGTTTGCCGGTGAGGTTGTCCTCGTGGCGCAGCATGGGTGCCAGCATCTGCTGGTCGCAGAAGCGGTGGGCCAGGTCGAGGTATTTCTTTTCGCCGGTGATGGCTGCCACATCGGCGAAAGTCTCATTGAGGCCGCCGTGCTCGCTGCGCAGCATCTGCTGCATCTGGTCGTCGCTGAGCTGGCTCACCTCGTTGGCCATCCAGTCGGTGAGCTTCACCAGCATCTCGCGGGCCACGTCGCGATGGGCCATGAGCCAGGCGTCGCGCAGGCCGGCATAGATCTTGTGGATGTTGTAGAGGGGCACCCAGCGGTCGTTGAGACCGAACGACGCGGCGCGGATGTCGCCGCGGGCTATCTCGGCCCACATCTTGCGGCCGTCGGGCACGCCACACAGGTAGCCGTCGCCGGCAGCGTCCTGGCATCGCTTCAGCTCACTGAGGAAATAGTCCATGCGCTGCTCCACTTCGCGGTTGCCCGTGGCGGCATACATGTAGCTCAGGGCCGACAGATAGTGTCCGCCGATATGGCCGTCGAGGCCAGTGTTTTCCCAGTTCGTGTAGTTCTGGGCCTTGGGGGTGAGGCCGGCACCTTTCACGTATGGGGCCAGCAAACGGTCGGCATCGAGACCCAGCAGATAGCCGATGTCGGCACGCTGATTGAGCAGGAACTGGCTGTCGCCAAGACGCACCTGATCGATGTGAAAGGTCTCTACTTTGGTTTCAAGCTGTGCACTGGCCGCGGCTATGTGAGCGGCAAGCACAATGAGGGTAAGAAGCTTCTTCATTTGTATTTTAGGTTTTCTGTTGCAAATATACGACATTTTATCCATACGGAGGGGAAACAGCGCATAAAAATCTGTTAAATCGGCGGGACGATTGTTAATTTTCGGAGGACGTTTTCGGTCACTCTTTTTCGGCCTTCCTGATGATCTCCGTAGACGAGTCTGAAGGTGGTCTACCCTCCTTTTGCCAACTCTGGGATAGCAAAGTGAGGGGTCAAGACTGTAAAAACGGCAGAATAACGACAAAAAACTGGCAGTTTTCTTCAAAAAAGACGGCAGTTTTTCTGATGAAAACCGCCATTTTCAAAAACCAAATCCATTGATTTCGTTCAACGA
>DGTB01000137.1:0-311 GCA_002394185.1 Bacteroidales bacterium UBA4347
AGAATCTCGTTGTCGTAGATCTCGTCCATGTTGTTGTCAAGCTTGTTGGCGGGCTG
Source organism: Bacteroidales bacterium UBA4347 (assembly GCA_002394185.1). GTDB lineage: Bacteria > Bacteroidota > Bacteroidia > Bacteroidales > P3 > Colimorpha. The sequence continues at coordinate 57 of DGTB01000137.1, forward strand.
AGGGAGAACACCCTTCGGCTCGATGACGCGGTGGGTACCGTACTTGTTGCCTTTTTTCTGCATAATATTGGTTTATTTTATTGATTATTAAATAAATTAACTAACTTTTCCTTAGTCATTGAACGTACAAAGATACAAAAAAAATTCGAATCCACGCGAAAAATTTCATTCTCCGGCAAAAAAAATCCCACGTCCCCACCCTCCTCCAACCTGCCACCCGAGGCATACCCGATACGCCCCCGATACGGCCGTTCT
>DGTB01000137.1:467-13339 GCA_002394185.1 Bacteroidales bacterium UBA4347
ATATAAGAACGGCCGTATCGGGTACCTATTATCCCCCTGTCGGGTGCGGGATAAAATATTGTCCGAGTCGCACAATAAAACAGGCAGAAGCGCGTTAACAGAATAAAATAATTCGACATGAAAAGACCCGTATTCTTGACCATAGCGCTGGCCATGAGCCTTTTGGCGGCAGCGCAGACGCCGCAGAAACCCCAGGCACCGCGCCAGCAAACTGCCCAGGTGCAGGCGGAGGACAACACGATATTCACCATCGTGGAGCAGATGCCGGAGTTTCCGGGCGGCATGGAGGCGCTGTACCAGTTTCTGGCGGCCAACATCAAGTATCCCGGAGGCCCGGACGACTGCGTCAGCGGCAAGGTGATTGTCAGCTTCGTCATCGAGAAGGACGGCACGGTAAGCGACGCCAAGGTGGTGCGCAAGCTGCATCCGGCCTTCGACGCGGAAGCGCTGCGTGTGGTGAAGCTGATGCCCAAGTGGAAGCCCGGCCAGCAGGACGGCAAGCCGGTGCGCGTGCAGTTCAACCTGCCCATCAACTTCAACTTGAAATAAAAGGCAGAAACAAGCATCAAATCAAACACTAAGAGAATTATGAAAGTCATCATATTGGGATCTGCCTGGCCCTATCGCGGCGGGTTAGCGGCATTCAACGAGCGGCTGGCCCGGCAGTACCAGGCCGAGGGTCACGAGGTGGAGATTGTCACCTTCACCCTGCAGTATCCTTCGTTCCTTTTTCCGGGCAAGACGCAATATAGCGACGAGCCCGCCCCCAAGGACCTGAAGATTAAACGCAAGCTCAACGCCATCAATCCGTTGAGCTGGATTGCCACGGGGCGATACATCCGCAAGCAGCGGCCCGACCTGCTGATTACCAAATTCTGGCTGCCGTTTATGGCACCGGCCCTCGGCACTGCCAACCGCTGCGCCAAGGCCAAGTGGAAAACGGCTGGCGGAGAGCGGAAGACGACGCGCCGGATTTCGATACTTGACAACCTTGTGCCGCACGAAAAGCGCCCTGGCGACAAGCTGTTTGCGCGCTACTTTGTTGGCTCGGTGGACGGCATGGTGGCCATGAGCCGCTCGGTGCTGGCCGACGCCGACCTTTTCGACCCGAAGCACCGCAAGCCGCGCGCTTTCTGTCCGCACCCGCTCTACGACCACTACGGCGCCACCCTCAGCCGCAAGGAGGCCCTGGACCTCATCGGCCTGCGGGAGAGCCAGCGCTACGTGCTCTTCTTCGGCTTTATCCGTGAATACAAAGGACTTGATTTACTGCTCGATGCCATGGCCGACGAGCGGATGGAAAGGCTTGGCGTGAAGCTCATTGTGGCGGGCGAGTTCTACGGCGACCCCAAGCCCTACCAGGAGCAGATCAGCCGCCACGACATCGGCGACCGCGTGGTGATGCACACGGAGTTCATCCCCGACCACGAGGTGAACCGCTACTTCTGTGCTGCCGACCTGGTGGCGCAGCCCTACAAGACAGCCACGCAGAGCGGGGTGACGCAGATTGCCTTCCACTTTGAGCGGCCGATGCTTGTGACCAACGTGGGCGGCCTGCCGGAGATTGTGCCCGACGGCAAGGTGGGCTTCGTGGTAGAACCCGACGCACAGCAGATTGCCGACGCCATAGTGCGCTACTTCGACGAAGGATGGGAGCAGCGGCTGACAGAAGGCGTGCGCCAGGAGAAGCAGAAATACCTGTGGACCAATATGACCCAAACCATATTCAGCCTCAAATAAACAAAGAATAAAGCACTTATGATAATCAGAAGCAAAGCGCCCCTGCGACTGGGATTGGCCGGCGGCGGCACCGACGTGAGCCCCTATAGCGACCTCTATGGCGGCGCCATACTCAACGCTACGATAAGCATGTATGCCTACACCACCATCGAGCCCACCGACGACGGGCGCGTGGAGTTCATGGCTCCGGAGAAGGGGCTGCACGAGGTGTACGACAACGCGATGGAGGTGGACACGGAAGGATACTTCATCCTGCACAAGGGCGTATACAACCGCATAGTGAAACAATTCACCCACAGGCCCTTGTCGATGCGCATCTCGTCGTTTGTAGACGCACCGGCGGGCAGCGGACTGGGCACATCGTCGACACTGGTGGTGTCGATACTCGGTGCCTACGTTGAATGGCTGAAGCTGCCGCTTGGCGAATACGACATAGCCCGCCTGGCCTACGAGATAGAGCGTGTGGACCTTGGCTTGGCCGGAGGCAAACAAGACCAGTATGCCGCCACCTTCGGCGGATTCAACTATATGGAATTCAACGGTGACAACGTGATTGTGAACCCGTTGCGCGTAAGGCAGCAATACATCGACGAGCTGAACCACAACCTGCTGCTCTATTGGACGGACACGTCGCATGTGAGCGCCGACATTATACGCGAGCAGCAGAAAAACGTCAGGGCCAAAAGAACCAAGAGCATCGAGAGCATGCACAAGCTGAAGGAGCAGGCCATGCAGATGAAAGAGGCACTGCTGAAGGGACACGTGGCCGACATAGGCAGGATACTCAATTTCGGATGGGAGCACAAGAAGCAGATGGCCGACAGCATCAGCAACCCGCACATTGACGAAATCTACAACACTGCCATTGCAGCTGGTGCGTCGGGGGGCAAGATAAGCGGTGCCGGCGGCGGCGGATTCATGTTCTTCTACTGTCCAGGCCTGACGCGCTTTGCCGTAAGAGAGGCGCTGTGCAAACTCGGCGGCGAGACCAAACGCTACGAGTTTACGCCGGAAGGGCTCAAGACGTGGACGATATAAAGAAAGTTGAAAGGTTAATGGAAAAAGCAATCATGAACAGGATACAGGAATCGATAGAACAGAGCATAGCCGTCAAACAACAGATATTGTCTGACGCGGATTTGATGCTGCGTGTGGAGAAGGCGGCAAAGATGATCGAGCAGTCGCTGCGAGCTGGCGGCAAGACGCACTTCTGCGGCAACGGCGGCAGTGCGGCCGACGCACAGCATCTGGCCGCCGAGCTGAGCGGACGCTTCTATTTCGACCGTCCGCCCCTGAACGCAGAAGCCCTGCATTGCAACACAAGCTATCTAACCGCCGTGGGCAACGACTACGGGTACGAATACATCTTCGCGCGCCTGCTGCGCGGCACTGCCAAGCGCGGCGATGTGCTTGTAGGAATCAGCACCAGCGGCAACAGCAAGAATATACTGGAAGCCTACAAGGTGGCGCTGGAGATGGGCGTGGAGATTATTTCGCTCACGGGAGCCACCGGGGGCAAGATGAAAGACTTTGGCGGCCTGCTGCTCAATGTGCCGAGCACCGACACTCCGCGCATACAGGAGAGCCACATCATGCTGGGACACATCATCTGCGAACTGGTAGAAACAGCAATGTTCAAATGAGAGAAGCTGTTGTTCTGTCCGGAGGCTTCGGCACACGCCTTCGCAGCGTGGTGAGCGATGTCCCCAAGCCTATGGCTCCGGTGGCAGGCAGGCCTTTTCTGGCCTACCTGCTCGATTGTATCGAGCGACAAGGCTATGGCCACGTTGTGTTGGCCACAGGCTACATGCACGAAAAGGTTGAGGAATATTTCGGCCATCGATACCACGACATTTCCATAGACTACGCACGCGAGACTTCGCCCCTTGGCACTGGCGGTGCAATTCTCAACGCCCTGCAACACTGCTCGGAAGAGCAAGTCACCGTTCTCAACGGAGACACACTTTTTCTTGTAGACCACGACAAGCTATGCCGATTGGCCGACGAGAAGGCCACGGGGTTGGCCATTGCAGTGCGCAGCGTGAACGATGCCGGACGCTACGGCAGCGTCGAGGTTGATGCCGAGAGTCGCATCACGGCATTCCGCGAGAAGGACCCCGCCATTGGAGCGGGGCTGATCAACGGCGGCATATATCGCCTGCATCGCAGCCTCTTCGACGGATGGCGTTGCGGCCAGACGTTCTCGTTCGAGAAAGAGATTATGCAAAGTCGCTATCGCGAAGAAGCCTTCTACGCCTTCGCCACCGATGCCTACTTCATAGACATCGGCATACCCGACGACTATGCTCGTGCGCAAACTGAACTGCCAACCCTATGAAAGCATTGTTTCTGGACCGCGACGGAGTGCTCAATGTGCTGCGCCACAACGATTATGTGAAAAGCCCCGACGAACTGGTGCTGCTCCCAGGAGTGGCCGAAGCTGTGGCTGTATGCCGCCGGCACTTCGACTATATCTTCGTGGTCACCAACCAGCAAGGCATCGGCAAGGGGCTGATGACAAAAAACGACCTTGAGGCTGTGCATCGGAAACTGACCGACAGCATACCAGGCATAGACAGCATATACTTCTGCCCGGAGCTTGAACGTATGCACAGCTTCATGCGCAAGCCCAATATAGGCATGGCCATACAGGCACGGCGCGAGCACCCGGGGCTGCGACTGAAAGAGTGCGTGATGGTTGGCGACAGCATGACTGACATGCTTTTCGGGCGACGAGCCGGCATGACGACGGTTTTGGTGGGCGACAATTCGGACTGCGCCACAGCAAAACCATGGCTGGTTGACTATAGGTACAGGAATCTGCCGGAATACGCACAGATCCTCTAATGTGCCACTCGCACGCGCGGGTCGAGCCAACCGTAGATGAGGTCGGTGAGGATGTTGATGAGGACCAAGAGGACGCAGATGAAGAGGATGGCGCCCATGACGACGGGGAAGTCGTAGGTGTCGAGGGCGTCGACGATGACCACGCCCATGCCTTTCCAATCGAACACATATTCCACAAAGACAGCACCCGCCAGGAGTCCGGCCAGCCAGCCGGAGGCCGAGGTAACGACGGGGTTGAGGGCGTTGCGCAGCGCATGGTGGATGACGACGCGCCTGTGGCTGAGGCCTTTGGCTCGCGCGGTGCGTATGTAGTCCTGCCCGAGGGCGTCGAGCATGGAGTTCTTGGTGAGCTGTGTCAGTGTGGCCAAAGGTCGGATGCCGAGGGTGAGGGCCGGGAGGATAAGGTTCTTGAGGTCAAGGTATTCGCCCTCGCCGTAGTCGTCGACGGTAAAGAGGTTGCCGAACATGTTGAGGTGCGTCCAGTCGGCCAGCACGTAGGCGAAGAGCCAAGCAATGAGAATGGCGGCGAAGAAGGAGGGCAGTGACATGCCGAGGGTGCTGAGGACGAGCGTGGTGCGGTCGATCCACGTGTCCTTGTGCAAAGCGCATACCACGCCCAGCGTGATGCCTACCACGAGGGCGAAGAGCATGGCCACGAGGGCGAGAATTGCCGTCTGGGGGAAGGCTGTGGCGATGATTTCGCTCACCTTGCGCTGGCTCTGGTAGGAGCGGCGCAGGTAGGGGGCCTTGACCACCAGCGAGGTGGTTCCAAGGCGCAGGAGAGTGGCATAGCTGTATTTGTCGGGCGAGAGGAAGAAGAAGCTGGTGGAGTCGGCGTTGTTGTGCAGCGAGAGGGGCGCGAGGTCGTTGAGATAGCCTATATACTGCAGTCCCAGGGGCTTGTCGCGGCCGAGGTCGCGGTTGATGATGGCAATGCTCTCCTCATCGGCGCGTTGACCAAGCATCATGCGGGCGGGGTCGCCGGGGAGGATGTTGAAAAGGAAGAACACCAGTGTGACCACCCCCAGGAGCACCAGGAAGCCATACATGAGCCGTTTTCCTACGTAGCGAAGCATTACTTTAAGTACTAATCTCTAAGTCCGTGAACAACACTCTTTTTCGCGACGAAGTCTTTCAGGTAAAAAGGTTCGAAATAGGCCACATCTTCCGTCTTGCCATCGGCGAGGCGTTGGGCGGCGAGGTCAATCATGCCCTCGGCCGAGAGGCGGAACGAATCGTCGAAGCGGGCGTTGGGGTGGTTACCGAGGAGGGGTTGGGTCTTGGCGGCGCCGTCGCCGATGAAGGTCACCTCTCCGCGGTTCAGGTATTCGTCGAAGATGCCCTCGGTGATGACGTCCGCTGCCGTGGGGCGCAGCACGTCGAGGCCGGGGGCGACCATCATGGTGTAGCACTCCATGCGGCGGGCATCGATCATGGGGCATACAAGGCCCTTGTATTCAGGATGCTGGCGGTAGTAGAGCGCCGCCATGGAGAGCAGCGTGGGGACGGAGACCAGGGGGATGCCGAGGGCGTAGCAGATGCCCTTGGCGGAGCTGACGCCGATGCGGAGGCCGGTGTAGCTGCCGGGGCCTGCGGAGACGCAGACGGCCCCGAGGTCGCGGGGGGTGAGACGGTTCTCGTCGAGCACCTCCTGGATAAAGACCGAGAGGCGGGTGGAGTGTGCGTTGGGGACATCGCTGTCGCGACGGGCGAGGATACGGCCCTCGGAGGCGAGGACCACGGAGCAGACTTGTGTGGCAGTTTCTATCAGTAAAGTATTCATCTCATGTCGATTATTTCAGCCTCGGGATGTTCCGAGACATCGAAACGGAACGCACCTTTCAAAAGGACGTGTTTCATCTTGGAGAAGTCGTAAATCTCACGGCTGGAGTCGTATTTGTGCACCTCGAGCCGGCGCAGAGCACCGGTCTCCTCGTTGACGAGAAGGCGTATCTTGTGATAGCTCTGCGCGGAACGGGGTTGGAGGTCGACGACTGCCGTGCCGTCGTCCTCGGTGCGGATATACTTCACACGGAAGTTCTTCTGGCAGTTGGCGATGAGGCGTGCAGGATTGAGCAGGTCGATCTCGTCGTCGGCCGGCATGTTGTTGATGACCACCTCCTTGGCAGTCTTGTTCCACTGCCAGATGGTTTTGCCGTCGCACCAGATTTCCATATTGTCCATCACCAAACTATACTTGCCATTCAAATAGGTGACCTTCGCCAACTGTTTGGAGGTCTGTTTCTTTTGGCTGTCGAGCATGGTGAGTGTCACCGTTCCTTTGACGCTCTCGAGATAGCTGGAGGCCTTTTTGAGGACGGCGATGGCGTTCTCGTCGAGGTTGCCCTGCGAGCTGTGGGTAATCTGGGCCTGGGCCACGCTTACAAGACCGAAAAGTCCTATAAGACCAATAAGCAATCTTTTCATAATCAATGCAAATTAACGCCGATAATGTTCATAAACTCCTCGCGGGTCTTGGGGTCTTTCATGAAGGCGCCGGTGAAGTCGGAGGTGGTGGTGACGGAGTTCTGCTTCTGCACACCGCGCATGGACATGCACATGTGCTGGGCCTCGATGACCACGGCCACGCCGAGGGGGTTGAGGGTGCGCTGGATGCAGTCCTTGATTTGCTTGGTGAGGCGTTCCTGCACCTGCAGACGGCGGGCGTAGGCGTCGACGACACGCGGTATCTTGCTGAGGCCCACGATGGTGCCGTTGGGGATATAGGCCACATGGGCCTTGCCGACGAAGGGCACCATGTGATGCTCGCAGAGGGAGTAGAGCTCAATGTCCTTGACAACAACCATCTGCTTGTAGTCCTCGTGGAACATGGCCGAGCGGAGAATCTCCTCCGGGTCGAGGTCGTAGCCGTTGGTGAAGAACAGCATAGCTTTGGCAATACGTTCGGGACTCTTAATCAAGCCTTCACGCTCCGGGTCTTCACCCAGAAGTTTAAGTATAGCCTTGTAGTGCCCGGCCATTTCGGCGACGCACTTTTCGTCATATTTGTCTATTTTCAGATAACCTTTTTCGCACATATCATTAAGTACTGTTATAACTATTCAACTTGCAAAAGCAGCCCTTTGAGGTATTCGCCCTCGGGGTGGCAGATGGAGACGGGGTGGTCCATGGCGTGTGGCAGCTGGCGCACGATGCGCACAGAGCGACGGGCGTTCATGGCGGCGGTGAAGACCATGGTCTGGAAATCGTCCTTGCTGACGGCCTGGCTGCAGGAGAAGGTCATCAGCAGTCCCCCTGCGGGAAGGGCTTCGAGGGCGCGCTGGTTGATGGAGCGATAGCCTTTAAGGCCCGCCTGGAGAGAACGGTGGTTCTTGGCGAAAGCCGGAGGGTCGAGGATGATGAAATCAAAGGGTGCAGATTGGTTCAAATATTTCAACACATCAGCCACTGTGCCCTGATGGGGGGCAGCGGTACCGAAATTGAGGGTTACATTGCGGTTGCAGAGTTCGATGGCTTTCTTGCTGATATCCACAGTCTCTACATATTCCGCGCCGCCCCGGAGGGCAGCCAGTGAGAAGCCGCCGGTGTAGCCGAAGCAGTTGAGGACGCGATGGCCTTTGGCAAGGTCCTGCACCAGACGCCTGTTCTCGCGCTGATCGATGAAAAAGCCCGTCTTCTGTCCATCGAAGAAGTTGATGAACAAGCGGTTGCCGCTCTCGGTTATCTCCCACTCCTGCGGTTCATCGCCCCACAAGTAGCCGTCCTCGGCACCGCCGGGACAGGTGGCGCCGCTCTTGTCGAAGATGGACTTTAGCCCATAGATGGACAAGAGTTCGACACAAAGAGTGGAAAGCATGGGGAAGAGTCTGTGCATGCCGACAGAGTGGGCCTGCAGGACAAGCACGCCGTTGTACCAGTCGGCCACGAGGCCAGGCATCTGGTCGCCTTCGGCATGGATAAGGCGGAAGACGTTGGTGTCTGCCAGCCCGAAGAACCCCAGCCGTTCGCGGTAGGCGATGGCGGACTGAAGACGGCGGCGGAAGAAGGCCTCGTCGACCTCGGGAGTGTCGAAACTGAGTACCTTGCAGATGATACTCTCGTTCTGGTAGTGTCCCGTGGCCATCCACTGGCCGTGGGCGTCGACAACATCCACCAGGTCACCTTCTTGCGGTTCTCCAACGATGCGTTTTACCGCACCTGAGAATATCCAGGGGTGACGGCGCAGGAGGGCTTTCTCCTTGCCGGGGGCTATGATGAGCTGCGGACGCTTCATTGTTTCATCATGTGGATGGTCTGCTGGGGATTGTCGCTCTTGAAGACGGCATTGCCGGCCACCAGGACGTCGGCGCCGGCCTCGAAGAGCATGGGAGCGTTCTGGAGGTTGACGCCACCGTCGACCTCGATGAGGCACTGCGGGTTCTTGCGGTTGCACAACTCTCTCAGCTGGCGCACTTTGCTATAGGTGTTCTCGATGAACTTCTGTCCGCCGAAGCCGGGGTTGACGCTCATCAGGAGCACCACGTCGCAGAGCTGGACGATGTCCTCGAGCAGGCAGACGGGCGACGAGGGGTTGAGCACCACCCCACCCTTCATGCCGGCGTCGTGGATGGCGTAGAGCACACGGTCGTGGTGGTGGCAGGCCTCGTAGTGGATGGTGAGGATATCGGCACCGGCATCGCGGAAGTCCTGGACATAGCGGCCGGGGTCCTCGATCATCAGGTGCACGTCGAGGGGTTTCTGCGCATGCTTCTTGATGTGCTTGACGATGGGCTGGCCGAAGGAGATGTTGGGCACAAAGATGCCGTCCATCACGTCGACATGGAGCCAGTCGCACTCCGAGGCGTTGAGCATCTCGATGTCGCGCTGGAGGTTGCCGAAGTCGGCACTGAGAAGAGAGGGGGATATCAGTTTCATAAACGTTCAGTGTTAAGTGTTAAGTTTTAAGTGTTTAGTGGTGATTATAATTTCAGTTTCTCAAAGTTCTTGCCATAGACGCCCTGTGCCTTGTTGACCGAGATGAAGGCGTTCTCGTCGATGCGATGGATGATCTGCATGACGTGCGACTTGTCGGTGCGGTGCACCATCATCAGGAGGACCTTCTGGTTCTGCTTGGTGTAGCAACCCTCGGCATCGAGGAGTGTGGCACCGCGGCCCACCTCGCGGGTGACGGCCTCGCCAATCTCGGCGTTCTTGAGCGAGAAGACCATAATCTGGTAGCTCTGCTTGTTGCCGTCGAGCACCATGTCGAGCACATAGGTCATAACTCCCATCACCACGTAGCCGTAGACCACGTTGCCCAGCTTGCCGGAGACAAAGTAGGAGCAGCCGACGATGACAATGTCGATGAGCATGATGACGCGGCCCGGGGAGATATTGTAGTACTTAGTGACTATCAGGGCGATAATGTCCGTTCCGCCGGTGTTGCCACCCATGATGAAGCTCAGGCCGATGCCCAAGCCGCAGAGGGCGCCGCCGATGATGGCGCACATGAAGGGGTCGAACTGCATGGTGCCGTCGGCATTCATGAAGAGGTTCTCCACATGCAGGCCTTGCTGCCACATGATGAAGAACACACTCGACATGGCGATGCCGTAGATGGTGTTGGCGCCGAACTTGGAACCCAGTATCTTGAAGCCGATGGAGACCAGGATGCCGTTGAAAATAAGGTTCAGGATACCGATGGGGATATGGATGCCCACGGCGTAATAGATGATGGCCGAGAGGCCGCTGACGCCGCCGCCGACAATCTGTGCCGGAAGCATAAAAGCCGACCAACCAAAGGTATAGGTCATCAGTCCCAACGTGATGACCACGTAGGACATGATGATATTTTTGCTTTTCTTGAAAATCTGCATATTCTATTGTTTTTTACTGTAATCTCTTGGGCCAAAGATGCTTGTGCCGATACGGACGAGGGTGCTGCCCTCCTCGACGGCTATGGGGTAGTCGTGGCTCATGCCCATGGACACCTCGCGGAAGGCGGGGTTGTTGGCGAAGGTTCCGGCCTTGAGGGTGTCGAAAATGGACTTGACGCGGCGGAAGTCGTCGCGCACACGCGCCTGGTCGTCGGTGTGGCTGGCCATGCCCATCACGCCGCAGATGCGCACATGGGGATAGGCCGCGGGGTTGAAGCGGGCCGCCGAGAGTTCCTCGGGCAGGAAGCCGAACTTGGTCTCCTCCTGGGCCACATGCACCTGCAGCAGCACATCGACCACACGGTCCACCTTGGCGGCGGCATGTTCCACATCCTCAAGATGCTCCATGGAGTCCACTCCGTGAATCATCGACACAAAACCAATATAGTATTTCAACTGCTTCGACTGCAGGTGGCCGATGAAGTGCCACTCGATGTCGCCGGGCAGCTGGGCGTGCTTGTCGCGCAGTTCGGTGGCGTAGTTCTCGCCGAAGAGGCGCTGGCCGGCGTTGTAGGCCTCCATGATGTCCTCCACAGGCTTCAGTTTCGACACCGCTATCAGCCTCGTTCCCTCGGGCAACGACGCCTTGATGCTTGCTATTTTTTCTGCTATCATACCCCTTCTAACGACAATCTATACTTTTTATTATATAAATTGTCCACAAAATTTTTCCACACCCATACTAAAGTTCCAGGCTATAGTACACACACTCGGCGTCGCGGTAGAACTCCCGCGCCCCCCAGCGCTGCCAGTACTGATGGGTCTTCAGACGGTGCATCACGGGGATGAAAACGAAGTCGTAGCGAGCCTTCAACTCGGGCATAACGCTCATAATCATGTCGTAATTCAAGCGTGTGCCACGGTATTCCGGAGCCACGATGAACGAGAACACCGCCGTGTAACGCCGCGCGTTCATGGCGGCCAGCAGGTCGGGCTTTTCGCGGGCGATGAGGGGTGTTTCCTCCTCGATGCGGTAGTCGCTCATGTTGAGCAGACCGATGATTGTGTTATTGTGTGATTGCGTTAATGCGTTAGTATTTGCCGCGTCAGCACTCACGCATTCACACGATAACGCATTACCACATTCAGAGATAGCTTTGACGCTGAGGGGCCAGTTGAAGTGCAGGTCTCTCACCCACCCTTCCACCTCGCGGCGGTCGAAACCGTACTGACGCACCATCCAGTCGACGGTCAGCGGCGCATCCTCCGGGCTCATTCTATGCAATGTATACTCCATGGTATTGCCTTAACTACTGAAAGAAACGACATTGTAACTCAGAAGTATTTCGGGATGATACGACAATTTGGCCTTCCGCAGGCCTTCGAGGCCCATGTCCTCCTCGCGGTTCACAAAGACAAAGTGTTCCGGCAGGTGGGCGCAGAACTGCTGGTTGATGACCGAGAAGAGGCCGTCGATATTGCGGTCGGCCTTTTCGACGCAGACATCGATGGTGTCGTCGGTGACAGCGGCGCCGTAGGTGAAGGCCACCATGCGGCCGTCGAGCCAGATGCTGCCGCCCATCATGCCCAACTCGTCCCATTGGGCGAAGACGGTCTCCACCACGCGTTGCTCGGCGGCGATGGTGTCGCCATATTCGGGGTTGGTGTCGCCACGCTCCTCACGCCAGAGGGCTTCCAGACGGCGGCATTCGTCGAACATCGCCGGTGTCAACGGACGGTATTCGAAATCGGGATGTTCCGACAGGAACTTGTTGACGTGGTTGCGCTTGGCCTTGAGCTTGCCACCGGCCAACGAGGCCAGGTCGGCCCGGCGGTAGATGTAGTCGTACTGGTTGCGCTGCGGCTCGACGGTGATGTTGATTCCTTTGCTGCAAGCGTTCTGCTGCAGCTGGAGTGCGGCTTCATCTTCAAGACCAAGCAGCGTCATGCGTCCGCCGCAGTCGTCGCAGATGGCCTGCAGCAGGTCGCAACACGGCGTACCGGCCATGCAAAGCATGTAGGCCCGTTCGCCGTCGAGCGTAAAACGCAGCACCACGGCATCGGGCAGGATGCAGACCTCGGTACGGAACCAGAACTGCCAGCCGACGAGGTTGGCGAAGGTGAAGTTGCAGTTGCGGCGGCCGCTGCGTAGGCTGACGGCCTGGTAGGCTTCGCGGTCGGCGAGGGTCAAGGTATGGAACTCCAGCATCAGATCATTTTCAGATAACCCACTTCCTTCTCCGTCAACTCACGCCAGCGGCCGCGGGGGAGGTCCTTCTTGGTGAGGCCGGCAAAGACGGTGCGGTCCAGTTTGTGAACCTCGTAGCCGAGGGCTTCGAAGAGGCGGCGCACGATGCGGTTGCGGCCGCTGTGCAACTCAACGCCCACCACGCGCTTGTCGACGGTGTTGCCTACGGCGGCATACTGTATGTCGTCCACATGCATGGGGCCGTCCTCCAGCTCGATGCC
>DGTB01000198.1:0-9139 GCA_002394185.1 Bacteroidales bacterium UBA4347
AATAACACAATAACGCAATAACGCAATCATTTTCGATATGAACATCAACATCAAAGAACAGAATGGCGAACTCGTTACCCTCTTCGAGGGACGCCTCGACACCGCCGCAGCACCCCAGGCCGAGAAAGACATCCAACCCCTGCTCGCCAGCAACGGACAAAACATCATGCTCGACTGCAACGCCCTGGAATACATCTCCTCCAGCGGCCTGCGCCTCTTCCTTACGGTGCTCAAGAACACCAAGGCCAAAGGCGGTCATGTCTTCATCACCGGCATGAACAACGACATACGCAACGTCTTCGCCATGACGGGCTTCACCAACCTCTTCGAATTCCGATAGGATGGACGCCCACGGCGAAATGTTGCTCAACCAGTTCCGACAGCGGATTCCCCTGCTCGTCGAGTTAGAGTCACTGGTGCTCTGCCGCTTAAAAGATGCCCTCGACCGGCAGCACATCGAGGTGACCGCCATCGACCACCGCATCAAAAAGGAGGACTCCCTGGCCGGCAAGCTGGAACGCAAAGGGGCAAAGTACAAGTCGGTGGACGACATCACCGACCTGTTGGGACTGCGCGTCATCACATTCTACACCGACGACGTCGACAAGGTGGCAGCACTCGTGGCACAGACCTTCGACATCGACTGGGGCAACTCCGTGGACAAACGCAAGCTGCACGAGCTGGACAGCTTCGGATACAATTCGCTCCACTATATCTGCCGCCTTCCCGCCGGCAGCGCCGACGAGGCCTTGTGCCATATCCCCTTCGAGATACAGATGCGCACCGCACTGCAGCACGTATGGTCCACCATCAACCACGACACCGGCTACAAGAGCGATGTGCAGATTCCACGCGAGTACTTGCGCCAGTTCGGCCGTCTGGCCGGGATGCTCGAATTAATTGACGATGAGTTCAGCCGCCTGCGCAACTCCTTGGCCGACTACCGCCGCAGAGTACAGAATCTGGTGGCTTCGGGACAGCTGGACGAGGTGTCGCTCAATGCCGACACTTGGGAGAGCTACCTGCAAACGCGTCCCCTCGACCGTCTCAACCGCCGTATCGCCGCCGTCAACCAGGCCGAGATATTCCCCACCCCGCTGGGAGCGTTCCTCCCCGTACTCATAGCATTGCAGATGAGGACATTGGGCGATGTGCAAAGGTTCATCGACAGCAATGCCGACGATGCCTACCTGCTGGCGGTGTCCGAATTGGGCGTGACGGACCTCGACATCCTCACCGAGAGCGTGGGCCTGCAGAACCTCTGCATCGTACAGGCCCTGAAGATGGGCGGCGGTCGGCCCGCCATAGTGCGTATACTCGACGCCGTCAGCACCTTCGGCGACAACGAGGTGCTGGCGCAGTGCATCTACAACCACGCCTCGGCACTTCCGTTCATGAATAACAAATAGATTACCTTATCCTCGTCCAGTCAATAGGCTCCTGCCCCTGCTGTACCAGCAGGTTGTTGCACTGCGAGAAATGATGACATCCGAAAAAACCCCTGTAGGCCGACAACGGCGAGGGGTGCGGAGCCGTCAGCACATGGTGTTTCGTCTGGTCAATCAGTGCTTTCTTGGCGATGGCGTAGCTGCCCCACAGCAGGAAGACGATGCCGTTGCGACGTTGCGAGAGGGCCTGGATGGCGGCGTCGGTGAAGGTCTCCCAACCGTGGCGTTGATGGCTGCCGGCCTGGTGGGCACGTACCGTGAGGGTGGCGTTGAGCAACAGCACCCCCTGGTCGGCCCAGCCACGGAGGTCGCCCTTGTCCTTGGGGATGGCGGTGCCGAGGTCGTTATTGATTTCCTGTATGATATTCACCAGCGACGGCGGCACAGCGATGCCGTCGGGAACCGAGAAACATAGTCCCATGGCCTGCCCCGGCTCGTGGTAGGGGTCTTGACCCAGGATGACAACCTTTACTTTGTCGAAGGGAGTATGGTCGAACGCCGCGAAGATGTCGCCGCCCTTGGGGTAGCAGGTGTACTGACTCCGCTCGGCTACAAGGAACTCCTTCAGCTGCGCAAAATACGGCGCCTCAAACTGCGACCGCAGCACCTCGTACCAACTGGAATCAATCTTTACTGACATATTTTTGTTTTAACGGCTAATTATGCTAATTTGGCGAATTGCATGCGTGAACTGATTGCTTGCGAATTACTCGAATTCCAGGCGCATACCTTATCTCCACTTTTTACTGGATGGAACGCGTTGAAAGTCAATTGAGGATAATCCAAAGTTAATTAAAATACCAAGATCCATTCTGCTTGCCCTAAGGTAGTTGTATATCTGAGCATAATGCTCATCCGTAAATTCCTTCACGGCTTTCAGCTCAAGGATGATTTTGTCGTAGCAGATAAAGTCAACTCTAAATGTTTTTGAAAGAGCGGACCCTTTGTAGTTAATGTTGAGCTCTTTCTCCCGTTCGAAAGGGATGCCTCTCAGTGTAAATTCTTTTTCAAGTGCTTCTTGGTAAACTGGTTCCACGAATCCACAACCCAACAATCGGTGTACCTCCATGGCAGCCCCAATGATTTTGTACGATTCCTCCTTAAAAAGCAGAACTCCTTCGTAAACTTTAGTTTCCATATAATTAGAGTAATCAGCCTTAAATTGTCCTGCGTAGCAATTAGTTTAATTCGTTAAATTCGCCGTTAGATTAAGAAGGAGTTATATTTGCGTTCCTTGCCAATCTGGCTCTCGATGCCGTGGCCGGGAAGCACCGTGTAGTCGTCTGGAAGGGTCAGCACACGGGTCTTCAGCTTGTCGATGAGCGTAGCGTAGTCGCCACCGGGGAGGTCGGTGCGGCCGATGCTGAAATGGAACAGCGCATCGCCGGTGATGACGGCCTTGTCGGAGGCCACCACGAAGCACATGCTCCCAGGGCAATGGCCGGGCACATAGCGGCATTCCACATCCAAGCCACCCACTTTCAGCACCTCGCCATCCTCAATCTCGACAACATCGAGGTCCTCCATATTGTCCACGGCGAAGCCCATGATGGCTCCGTAGGCCTCGGCCTGACGCAAGAGTTTGCGACCGTCGCGGTGCATGGTGACAGGCACCTTGAAATGCTCGCATACCTGCCGCAAACCTGCTATGTGGTCCACATGGGCATGGGTGAGGAGTACCATCGTCGGCGTAAGACGCTGCTCGTCGAGGTACTGTAGCAGCTGCGAGTCCTCAAACGAAGCCTCGCAGGCTGGATCCACAATGGCACACTGCCGCATTTCCCCCACCGTGGGGACACGGTCGTCGAAGACAACGTAGCAGTTCACCTCGTAGTGGTTGAATGTAAATCGTTTAATCATTTCCTTGCGCTTTAATCCATGCTGCAAAGATTACCCGTTCAGCCAGGCGTCGAACTGTTCGCGCTTGAGGGCGGGGATGTCGAGTTTGAGCTTCTTGCGGAGGCCGCCAAGGTCGTTGAAGAGCTTGTTGGGGTTGGCCTCGCAGAGCTGGGCGAAGTTCTTCACGCCGGCCTTGGCCAGCACGGGCAGCCAGGCCTCGTCGACACCGTGGGCGGTGAGGTCGGAGGTCTCCTCCTCGGCGCCCTTGGCCTGCACTTCGGGCTTCATCTGGGGGAAGAGGAGCACGTCCTGGATGCTCTGGGCGCCGGTCATCATCATCACCAGGCGGTCGATGCCGATGCCCATGCCGGAGGTCGGAGGCATGCCGTACTCCAGCGCACGCACGAAGTCCATATCGATGAACATGGCCTCGTCGTCGCCCTTCTCGCTCAGGCGCAACTGCTCCTGGAAGCGGCCCAGCTGGTCGATGGGGTCGTTGAGCTCGGAGTAGGCGTTGGCCAGCTCCTTGCCACAGACGAAGAGCTCGAAGCGCTCGGTGAGCTCGGGGTTGTCACGGTGGCGCTTGCAGAGGGGCGACATCTCGATGGGGTAGTCGGTGACGAAGGTAGGCTGGATGAGCTTGCCTTCGCACTTCTCGCCGAAGATGGCGTCGATGAGCTTGCCCTTGCCCATGGTAGCGTCGGTCTCCACGCCGAGGCGCTTGCAGGCCTCGCGCAGCTCGTCCTCGCTCATCGGGGCCACGTCGACGCCGGTCTCTTCCTTGATGAGTTGACACATCGGGGCACGGCGGAAGGGGGGCTTGAAATCAATCTCGTTGCCCCACACGTTGACCTTCGTGTCGCCATGCAGCGTCTTGGCAATGCGCTCCAGCATGTTTTCCGTGAAGGTCATCATCCAGTTGTAGTCCTTGTAGGGCACGTAGATCTCCATGGCCGTGAACTCGGGGTTGTGGGTGCGGTCCATGCCCTCGTTGCGGAAGTTGCGGCTGAACTCATACACGCCGGGGAAACCGCCGACAATCAATCTCTTCAGGTACAGCTCATTGGCGATGCGCAGGTAGAGGTCTATGTCCAGCGCGTTATGGTGCGTCACGAAGGGACGCGCGGCGGCGCCACCAGGGATGCTCTGCAGCACGGGGGTGTCCACCTCCAGGTAGCCCTGCTCGTTGAAGTAGTTGCGCATGGTGTTCACTATCTGGGCCCTCTGCACGAAGGTTTCGCGCACCTGCGGGTTGACTATGAGATCCACATAGCGCTGGCGGTAGCGCAGCTCGGGGTCGCTGAAAGCGTCGTAGACCACGCCGTCCTTCTCCTTGACGATGGGCAGCGGGCGCAGGCTCTTGCTGAGCACCGTGAGGCTCTTCACATGGATGGAGGTCTCGCCCATCTGGGTGACAAACACATAGCCCGTCACACCGATGATGTCGCCGATATCAAGCAGACGCTTGAAGACGGTGTTGTAGAGGGTCTTGTCCTCGCCGGGGCATATCTCGTCGCGCTTGACGTAGAGCTGTATGCGACCATAGCTGTCCTGCAGCTCCACAAACGAGGCGGCGCCCATGATGCGGCGGCTCATGATGCGGCCGGCGATGCTCACGTTCTGGAACAGCGTGTTGTCCTTCGGGAACTGTTCCAGTATCTCGTTGCTCTTAGCGTTGACCTCGTAGAGGGCTGCGGGGTAGGGGTTGATGCCCAGCTTCTTCAATTCTGCCAGCGAATTGCGGCGTATCTGTTCTTGCTCAGTAAGTTCTGCCATGATTATGTGTGTCTGTTTGTTTTGCGTTTGTGATTATTGTTTTCTTGCCTCGGCGACGAGCCATTTGATGTATTCGTCCGAGACGTTGTCTATCTCGTTTTTGTCGTATATTGTCAGGAGGGTCACCTCGGCGTCGTCGCTCACCAGCACGTTGAGTGTCAGCACGCGGGCGCCACCGCTTTTGCCTTCGCCCTTCGAGGCGATGGTCATGCGCACCTTGCGCACTCCGCCACCCAGGTCGGCTCCTTGATTGGGGTTTTCTTTCAGCGCTTTGCTGAAAGAAAGGTAGTCTGTGGCCAATGATTTGTATTTCTTTGCGAGTTGCTTGAACCTACGGTTGAACTCTTCAGAAGGGATTATTTTCACGTTCATAGCAGTCCGTCATCCTTTAGTCCCTGTAAGAATTGTTCTTCGGTCATCATGGTGGTCTCGCCCCGCTGCGCGCGTTTCACTTCGTCGAAAGCGCGGTAGAGCGACTCCTTGACAAAAGCCTGCTGGCGCAGGGTCTCGGGGTCTTCCACCGGCGGCTCCAGCAGCTTGCCGGCAAGCCACTCGCGCTCGTCCTGCTTGAGTGCCATGCCCTGAATGTACATCCAGAGGTTGTTGAGTTCTAATGTGGACATTGTCTGTTGCTTTTTTTTATTTCACGGTGCAAAGATACATACTTTTTGCCACGTGGCAAAATTTATTTTTTTTCATCCATATCGCCATCGGGTTGTCCAGCAGCGTGGCCTTCAGGTCACGCAACCCCATCGGGTTGTCCCGCGGCGTGGCCTTCAGGTCACGCACCCCCAAAAAACTATCCTATCACTCGCCTCACCGAATGCAGCCTGTGCGTATACCGCTCGCCGTCAAAGATGCCCTGACGGTCGAGGGTGTCAATCCTCACCATGCCCGACGAGTGCACAATCCGTCCGTCGCCCATGCAGATACCCACATGCACGATGCGCCCTTGCTCGTTCTGGAAGAACGCCAGGTCGTCGCGCTGCACGTCACAGGCGCAGACCTCCACACCCGCCGTGGCCTGCTGGCTGGCGTCGCGCGGCAGCCAGATGTCCATGGCCTTGAAACAGACCTGCGTCAATCCCGAACAGTCTATCCCTCCCCTCGAACGGCCACCCCACAGGTAGGGCGTCCCCAGAAAGCAACGTTCCGCCAGCTCGGCGGCCGACTCGAACGGTACATACTGCTTGTTGTCCACCCAGCCTTCGTAGCCGTCGTACTCGCAGCGCACCTTCGACCACTTCTCCTGCCGCTCAACGACTTCCACCACATCGCCCGCCAGCAGCTGGTTCACCATTTCGGCCCTGTCGCTGGCTTCGGCCCTCATGGGCACCGCCAAAAGAAAAACATATCCTTTCATAACCCGTAACTCTTAACTCATAACTCTTAACTCACAACTGCCCTCGCTCAATCGAAATCACAATCCTTTCTATCAGCTCGTCCTTCTTGTCGTTCTTCGGGTCGTACTTCGTCTTCAGGTTGTAGCCGAACAGTCGCGCCAACGCCTGGTACAATCCCGCCCTGAACGAGCCCCTCAGATCGCCCACCAGGGCGTAGGCCGTGCGACTCGTCTCACGGTCAATGAGCTTGATAAGCACCAGCCCCTGCGAGAAGGTGTACTTCGACAGCTGGTCCTTGTAGTCGTCCTTCAACTGCTGCTCGGCTTTCTTGATGGCGGCCTTGCGCTGCTTCTTGGGCAAGCCCGCAATCTCCACCTCCAAGGCGTCGAGCCGCTTCTTGGCCTCGCGGGCATACGGCAGCATCAGCCTCACATTGCGAATCAACTTGGCATTGCTCTTGATCTCCTTGGGCGTCAACAACATGCCGGAAGCATAGACATTGACCTCCCGCAGATAGAACAAAGGGATGGTGTCACCGTCAAGCACGGTGGCGAAAACATAGTGCTCGGAAGCAGCCTTCTTGATTTCCGCCTTGGAAAATGGCCTGAGGGATCTGAACTTCGTAGCCTTCATGGCACGAACCTTCGTGGTGTCCAGCACACGCAGGCGCGGGGTGAGTGGCTCCACCTGACCGGCCACATCGAAGGCCACAAGGGTAAACAACAATAATATGACGATTCGGCTTGTCTTCATCTTTGGGTTTTTTCTATGACCTAATAACTCAAAATTCCTCTTTTTATTATCCTGACATGTCGAATTGGCAAAAAAATTTGGCCAAGTGGGAAAAAGGTCGTACTTTTGCACAGAATACAATATTTATGCACATAATTAATTAGCTAAGAATTAATATCATGGAAGAAATACTCCGCGTCGGGGAGCTGTGCAAGACCTTCACGCTCTCGCGCAAACAACAGAAGATAGAGCACACCACCGCCCGCCGCAAGGTGGCCGTGGACCACCTGTCGTTCAACGCCTTCCGCGGCGAAATCTTCGGTCTCCTCGGCCCCAACGGCGCCGGCAAGACCACCACCCTCCGCATGCTCTCCACCCTCATCCGCCCCGACAGCGGCGACGCCGTCCTCGACGGCAGCAGCGTGGTCAACAACCCCGAGGAGGTACGCTCCAAGATCGGTTTCCTCACCTCCGAGCTCAAGCTCGAAGATTTCTTTACCCCCAACTACCTCTTCGACTTCTTCAGCCGCCTCCACGGCGTCGACGAGGCCACCATCTCCGAACGCAAACAGCACATGTTCTCACGCTTCGGCATCGACCGCTTCGCCGAGGTCAAGGTGGCCAACCTCTCCACCGGCATGAAACAGAAAGTCTCACTCGTCATCTCCCTCGTCCACAACCCCGAAATCATCATCTTCGACGAGCCCACCAACGGCCTCGACGTCCTCACAGCACGCACCGTCACCGACTACCTCCAGGAGCTCCGCGCCGAAGGCAAGACCATCATCCTCAGCACCCACATCTTCAGCCTCGTCGAACGCCTCTGCGACCGCGTGGGCATCATCATCGACGGCCGCATGACCGCCTGCGGCACCATCGACGAGGTCTGCAACGGCCTCTCCATCGAGGACCGCTTCTTCGAAATCTACAAAGAACAGAAAGGCAACGAAGCATAATTAATGTTACACAACGACAACAATGACAACAGAAACAACTCCTGCTTGCGTAGCCCGCAAAAAGCATGTTGCGTTTTGCATGTTGTCTCCGTTGTCTAGGTTGTCGTAAATAAAAAAAAAAATATGAAATCAAACGTTCTGACCATCATCAAGAAAGAATTCGCCCGCTTCTTCGGCGACCGCCAACTGCTCTTCACAGCAGTCATCATGCCGGGCCTTTTGATCTATATCATATACAGTTTCATGGGCTCCGGCATCGAGAGCATGGTGTCAGAAGGCGCCGACGACGTGGTGACCGTGCGCGTGGAAAACATGCCACAGAGCGTGGCGCCGCTGTTCGACTCACTACCCTCGACGGTGACCATCGAGCAGCCGTTCCAACAGCCCGACATCGAGGCACTGGAGGACAAGAGCATCAACACCGTGCTGGTGCGATTTCCGGCCGACTTCGACCGCCAACTGGTTGAGTACGACCCGCAAAGCGGGATGCCGGCCCCCAACGTGGAGATATACTACAACTCGACCAACAACGCCTCTCAGCGTGTCGAGTATGCCCTCGACGCCATGCTCTCCTCCTTCGAGGACGGCATGAGCAACCGCTTCGACATCAACCGCGCCGACAGCGAAGAGATGCGGTTCAACCAGGCCAGCGACGAGTCGATTGGGGCCATGGTGTGGAGCAAACTGCTGCCCATGCTCATCCTGATGATGCTCTTCAGCGGCGTGATGGCCATTGCCCCCAGCTCCATAGCCGGCGAAAAAGAGCGTGGCACCATAGCCACCCTCCTCGTCACCCCCATGCGCCGCAACGAGCTGGCACTGGGCAAGATAGTCTCACTTAGCAGCATCGCCCTCCTCAGCGGCATCTCCAGCTTCATCGGCATCGCCCTGTCGCTGCCCAACATGGTGCCCGACGCAGGCGAACTGTCGTTCCACTATACCGCGAGCGACTATCTGGTGCTGCTGCTCATCATCTTCGCCACCGTGCTCATTATGGCATCGGCCGTCAGCCTGCTGTCGGCCCTGGCCAAGGACGTGAAAAACG
>DGTB01000198.1:9190-9317 GCA_002394185.1 Bacteroidales bacterium UBA4347
GGACGTGAAAAACGCCGGCACCATGATTACCCCCTTCATGCTGGTCATCATGCTGTCGGGACTGCTGCCAATGTTCCAGGACGGCGCCTCGCAGAGCCTCGCGGTCTACCTCATCCCCTTCTACAAT
>DGTB01000171.1 GCA_002394185.1 Bacteroidales bacterium UBA4347
ATATAAGAACAATATAAGAACGGCCGAATGAGGTACGATTTTGGGGTGGATGAGGGGGGTGTTTTTTGGGGGGAGGGAGGATATTGCGATGGTTTACGTTTTTATTTGAAAGGTAAGGGGTTAACATTATTTAACAGGGGTGTGGTTGGAGGGATGGTTTTTATTTAGTATTTTTGCAAACTCGTTTGACAGGAAAACAGAAGTACGAAATGAATAAGAAAATACTGATTGTAAGTTTGTTGATGATAGCGGCCGGCGGCCGGTGGACGGTGGCCAACGGGCAGGACACGGTGTGGACGCTCGAGGGGTGCCGCGCACATGCGCTGGAGGCCAACAAGGGCCTGAAGGTGGCCGACGAGAAACGCACCGAGGCCGACGCCATGGAGAAGGTGGCCCTCTGGCAGATGCTGCCGAAGGTGAGCGCCAACGGCGCCTACCTGTGGATGGAGAAGAGCGTGGACCTGCTGAGCAGCGAGGAGCAGGAACGCATCGAGGGGGTGCCTCTGGTGGGCAACCTCATTGCCGAACGGCTGGCCAACGTGCTGGCGACGGACACGAGAAACGTGACCGCCGGGGCGTTGACGGTAACGCAGCCCGTCTTCATGGGCGGCAAGCTGTGGGCGCTGCACAAGAGCGCCGCACTGCTGAAGGAGCTGTCAGGACTGGAATACGACAAGAAGAAGGAAGAGATACTGACGGGCGTCGACGAAGCGTACTGGCAGGTGGTGAGCGTGAAGCACAAGAAGGAGCTGGCCGAACAGTATGCCGCCCTGCTGGACACGCTGACCCACGACGTGGAGGAACTGGTGGCCGCCGAGGTGGCCACGAAGGGCGACCTGACGAAGGTGTGCGTGAAACGCAACGAGGCCCAGATGAACCTCACCAAGGCCCGCAACGGCCTCGTGCTGGCCAAGATGCTGCTGGCACAGCGCTGCGGCATGCCGTTGGAGAGCGAATACGATGTGAGTGACAGAGTGGCTACGCAACCAAACGACTCTGCCACTCAGTCACTCAGTCACTCAGCCACCCCCACAATGGATTCGGTGTGGGCCAAACGTCGCGAACTGCGCATGCTGGGCATTGCCGACAGCGTGGCGATGCAGGGCGTGACCATTGCGCGCAGCACGCTGCTGCCGAACATCGCCGTCACCGGGGGCTACCTGATGAGCAACCCGCATGTGACGGACGGCTTCCAGAACGAATTCAAGGGCATGTTCTTCGCCGGCGTGGTGGTGAATGTGCCGATACTACATCCCGGCGGCTTCTACAGCCTGAAGGCCGCGAAGGCCAAACGACGCGAGACGCAGTGGCAGATGGAGGAAGCGAAGGAGATGATCGAACTGCAGGTGAAGAAGGTGAGCTACGAGCTGGAGCTGGCCGAGAAGAAGCTGGCCGAGGCGCAGAGCAACCTGGAGAACGCCGAGGAAAACCTGCGCCTGGCCGACGAGAGCTTCCACGCCGGAGTGGTGAGCAGCAGCGACCTCATGGCCGCACAGACGGCCTGGATGCAGGCCAAGAGCGAGGTGGTGGACGCCGAGATCGAAATCGAGATGAGCAAGGTCTACCTCCGCCAGGCCCTGGGGGAGAGTTAAGAGTTATGAGTTATGAGTTAAGAGTTATGAGTGTTTAGTTTAGAAAAAAATCAAGATACGATATGAAAGAGAACAACAAGACATTGTTTGCGGGACTGGCGGTGGTGATTGCCGCCGTGGGCATCGTGGCCCTGGTGGGCATCTTTGCCATCCACGAGCCCAAGGAGATGATCATGGGCGAGGTGGACGCCTCGGAGTACCGCGTGAGCAACAAGGTGCCGGGCCGCATCGACAGCCTGTACGTGAAAGAGGGCGACCGCGTGAAGGCCGGCGACACGCTGGCGCACATCTGCAGCCCGCAGGTGGAGGCCAAGATGATGCAGGCCGAAGCCGTGAAGAACGCCGCCAGCGCCCAGAGCCGCAAGGCCAAGGGCGGCGCCCGCGAGCAGCAGAAGCAGATGGCCTACCAGGTGTGGCAGAAGGCCAAAGCCGCCGTGGAGGTGTACAAGAAGAGCTACGACCGCGTGAAAGGCCTCTACGAGAAGGGCGTGGTGAGCGCGCAGAAGTTCGACGAGGTAGAGGCACAGTACAAGGTGGCACAGGCCGACTGTGCCGCCGCCGAGCAGCAGTACCTCATGGCCAAAGAGGGTGCGCAGCAGGAGGACATCGCCGCAGCGGCGGCCCTGGTGAACCAGGCCGGCGGCGCGGTGGCCGAGGTGCAGAGCTACCTCGACGACAGCTACCTCATCGCCCCCAGCGACGGCGAGGTGGTGGAGATTTTCGCCAAACTGGGCGACCTCATCGGCACGGGCAGCCCCGTGATGAGCATCCTCAACATGGACGACAGCTGGATGTTCTTCGCCGTGCGCGAGGACCTGCTGAAAGGCATCAACCCCGGCGACACCCTGCAGGTGCGCCTGCCGGCCCTCGGCAAGGAGACCCACCCCTGCGAGGTGCGGAGGGTGCAGGCCATGGCCAGCTACGCCACGTGGCGCGCCACGAAGACCAACGGCCAGTACGACGTGAAGAGCTTCGACGTCAAGGTGGTGCCCCTGCAGCACATCGAGGGCATGCGCCCGGGTATGACGGCGATAGTGGAGGATTAGTGTTTAGTGTTAAGTGTTTAGTTTTTAGTTTTAAGTTTTAAGTGGACAGGAAGAATTCCATAATGAGGGTGTTCCAGAGGGAATGCAGGCGGGTGATCAACCAGCCGAGCTACCTGGTGATACTGACGCTGGGAGCGGTGCTGACGTTCGTCATCTTTGCCTCGATGACCAGCGCCGGCCAGCCGCAGCGGCTCCCGGTGGGCGTGGTGGACCTGGACGGGAGCTACCTGTCGCGCAGGATATGCCACGAGCTGGACGCCACCTCGGGCGTGCAGGTGCACGCCGTATACAACAACCACATGGAGGCCCGCCGCGCCATGCAGCGGGGCGAGATTTTCGCCTTCTACGAGATACCCAAGGGCACGTACAACCAGGTGCTGCAGTTCAAGGCACCGAAGTTCGTGCTCTACAACAACTCGGCCTACCTGCTGGCAGGCACGCTGTGCTACAAGCAGCTGGCCACCATGGGCATGCTTGCCACGGGAGCCGTGCAGCGCGAGGTGCTGAGGAAAAAGGGCTTCGACGAGGACCAGATCATGGGCCTCATACAGCCCGTGGCCTTCGAGACACGCAATATCAGCAACCCCTGGATCAACTACGGCATCTACCTGATGACGACGCTCATACCGGCGGTGATGGCCTTCATCGCCCTGATGCACACCGCCTTCGCCATCTCGACGGAACGCCGCCAGAAGAGCGTCAAACGGTGGATGCAGAAGGCCGGAGGCAACAGTCTCTACGCCCTGCTGGGCAAAATGCTGCCCTACACGCTGTGGTACAGCCTGCTGGCGCTGATAGCAAACGTCATCATGTTCGGCTTCATGGACTTCCCCATGGAGGGCAGCTGGGGGCTGATGGTGCTGAGCACGGTGCTGCTCATCTTCGGTGCACAGTGCGCCGGAGCCTTCATTGCCAGCTGCATCAACGAGCCGGCGCTGGCAATGAGTGTCTGCACGCTCTACAGCGCCATGAGCTTCTCGCTCAGCGGATTCTCCTACCCCATCGAGAGCATGCCCCCGCTGTTCCAGAGTTTCTGCTGGCTCTACCCGATACGTCACTACTTCCTGAACTACCGCGAGATAGCCATCTACGGCAACGGCTTCGGCTACTGCTGGCCGCACTTCTGCGCCCTGCTGGCCTTCGGGCTGCTGCTGTTGCTTGGCGCGGCGATGTTGAATTGGCAAACCCGTAAAAACACAGCGCAATGAAGAAACTGAGAATGAACCTCTACGACATCTGGACGGCGCTGAGCGCCGAGGTGCGCCATGTGTTCTCGGACAGCACGGTGCTGCTCATCTTCTTCATCGCCCCCCTGCTCTACCCCCTCATCTTCTGCTACATGTACAAGACCGAGAACGTGGAGAACCTGCCGGTGGCGGTGGTCGACGAGGCTGTGTGCTCGGAGAGCAAACGCTTCATCCACAAACTCGACGCCACGCCGGAGATCAACGTCGAATACAAGTGCTGCAATATGCACGAAGCGCAGGAGCTTCTGAAGGACAACGAGATACACGCCATCTTCTACTTCCCCAAGGACTTCTCGCAGCGGCTGGCCTCCATGCAGACGGCCCATATCGGCGTCTTTGCCGACATGAGCTCGTTCTACTACTACAAGGCCGCCCTGCTGGGCTCCAACGCCGTGCTCATCGACGAGATGCACACCATCGAGCTGCAGCGCTACGCAATGGCAGGCCTCACGGGCGAGGACGCCAAGATACAGCTGCAGCCCATCTCCGACGAGGAAATCACGGCCTTCAACCCCACGGGAGGCTACGGCAGTTTCTTCCTGCCGGCGCTGTTCGTGCTGGTGGTGCACCAGACGCTGTTCCTGGGCATCTGCCTGCTCTGCGGCGACGCCCGCGAGAACAAGCGTTCGCTGAAGAATATCCCGGCCCGCCTGCGCACACGCAGCATCCACCGCGTGGCCATCGGCCGCGCACTCTGCTACCTGCTCATCTACACTCCCATCATCATCATGACCATGTGGTTCATCCCCCGTTGGTTCCAGCTGCCGCAGCTGGGCAACCTCTACACCATCCTGGTCTTCATGCTGCCGTTCCTGCTGGCGGTCATCTTCTTCGGCATGACGATGGGCAACCTCTTCGTCCGCCAGAAGTTGTCGCCCATGCTCTGCTTCGCCTTCTTCAGCCTGGTGCTCTTCTTCCTGACGGGAATGGTGTGGCCGCAATGCAGCATACCCAAGTTCTGGCTGTGGTTCAGCTACCTCTTCCCCTCTACACCCGGTGTGCAGGGATTTATCAAGGTGTCGTCCATGGGCGCCTCGCTGGCCGATGTGCGCAGCGAATACCTAGCCCTCTGGATCCAGGCCGCCGCCTACTTCGCCACCACCGTCTTCTCCCTCATCCTCATCAAGAAGTACAAATTCTTCAACGCCCAATAGCGCTATGAAAAAAGAGTTGAAAAATGAGCGCAGAAAAAAGACTTCCCGCCAGCGAAGAGAATGGCACAAGTACAGAGCAAGCGTCGAGCCGTTTAACCTTGCCCGCGCGGTGTGGTTGGGAAATACGTCGGCCATCATCGTGTCGATGCTGATCATATTGTCGTCCTATTCGCCCCGGGAAAACTCCTTTTCGCCGTTCTTGAATCCGGTGTACATCACGCTTGCCAATGTTGTCCTATACAATCTTCTCTATCTGTTCTTTTTCTGGATTCAGCGGCGCAATCTTTCCTCAACCATACTCAGCAACACACTGTGCCTCATCGGGTCATTGCTGATCACTCTCAACCATGCCTACTTGAGTTTCAGACTGGAGGAGCTTTTTTTCCATCACGCCTCCTATCCGTTGCCAATGAACATGATGCTGGCTCTGATGGCCGGGGCGACGGCATTCCTTATCACCCAACTGCTCAACAACATCAACCAACGTCAGCGGATAGCCATAGAAAACGAGCAACTCAAAACCGAGAACTTTCAAAACCGATACCAGACCCTGCAGAGACAGGTGCATCCACACTTTCTGTTCAATTCCCTGAATACGCTCGATGGACTTGTTGGGGAAGACGACAAGGGGGCGCACGATTATATAGCCCAACTGGCAGTCATTTTCCGCTACGTGATGAACAAGCCCGAGGAGGTGACCCTCGAGGAGGAGTTGACGTTCACGCGCTCCTACCTATACCTGATGCAGATACGCTACGGAGCGGAGCAGCTACGGGTGGAGGAGCAGGTGGACCCGTCGTTCCTCAGGGCAAACCTGCTGGCCATCAGCGTGCAGACGCTGGTGGAGAACGCCATCAAACACAATATCATCTCCAAACAACATCCCCTTACCATCGGCATCCGCACGACGCCATCCGGACACCTGGTGGTCGACAACGCGTTCCAACCACGGGTTAACCACGAAGAGGCCGACAGCGGCATAGGCCTGCAGAACCTTGCTTCGCGCTATCGTCTACGCTACCACCGCGAAATCTCAGTACAGCAAGGGCAAAACACTTTTTCCGTGACAATCCCTCTTATTTTACCCCCCCCCATCCAAACGAAAAAAAATAAAACAAGCAAAAGATTATGACTCCACTCAACCGAATCGTGATTATCGAAGACGAGAGGATCGCTGCAGCCAACCTGCAGCGCCTGCTGAAAGCCGAGTTGCCGCAGATGCAGCTGGAAGCCGTATTGGCGTCTATCGAGGAGAGCGTTGAGTATTTCTCATCCCACGAGTCGCCCGACCTCATCTTTGCCGATATCCACCTGGCCGACGGACTGGCTTTCGACATCTTCAACTCCGTAGCCATCAACTGCCCCGTAATCTTCACCACAGCCTACGAACAGTATGCCCTCAACGCCTTCAAGGTGAACACGGTGGACTACCTGCTGAAGCCCATCAATCCTGCCGACCTCCACCACGCGATCAATAAACTGGAAAAGATACTGATGCCCTCTGACCTCGCTCCCAAGACAACAGAGCAGAAACCACTCTCCCCGGATTCCGCGCCTCAATACAAGAGCCACTTCCTGATTCCGGCCAACAACCGCCTCATCCCCCTCGAGGTACGCCAAATAGCCTGCCTCTACCTTGAGGACCGTATCACCCGGGCCATCCTCTTCGATGGCCGGCAACAAATCATGGATGGCCCCTTAGACAGCATCATGGCACAACTCAATCCCGACATCTTCTTCCGCGCCAACCGCCAATATATCATCGCCCACAACGCGATACGGGAGATTTCCATCTGGCCCATCTCCAAACTTGCCGTCTCACTCTCCGTGGCCACCCCCTCGCGCATCATCGTCCCCAAGGCACGCGTCCGCGAGTTCAAAGAGTGGTATACCAAATAAAAGAATAGCTTATTTCAGCTTCATCAGACGCTCGAGGGTCTGGCAGATGCGCGTGTTGGTTTCGGCAATCTCGCCCGAGCCGTCGACGGTGACCAAGAGCCCGGAGACACGGTAGTAGTCGAGGACGGGCTGGGTCTGCAGGTCGTAAAGCTCTATGCGATGCCGGATGACATCTTCAGTGTCGTCGGCACGGCCCGAGATGGCGGCACGTTCATGGATGCGGCGGACAAGCTCGTCGCGCGGCACATCGATGGCCACCACACAGTCTATCTTCCGTTGCAGTTTGCCAAAAAGGAACTCGAGGGTCTGGGCCTGCTGTACGGTGCGGGGAAAGCCGTCGATGATGCACCCTTCGGGACGGTGAGGTTCGCCCTTGCGCTCACGGTCCCAGGGGTCGACTGTGTCGTCGGGATTGGGAAGGATGGAACGGTTGGCGAGGGCACGCGCCAGAAGCGCCACCACAATGTCGTCGCCCACAAGGTCGCCACGGTTCATAATGGCATGTGCCCGCTGTCCGAGGGGGGTGCCGGCGGCAACCTCCTGGCGCAGGAGGTCGCCGGTGGAGATGTGGAGGAAGTCGTACTTTTCTGCCAATAGCTTGGCCTGGGTGCCCTTGCCGGCACCGGGGGCTCCGAAGATGACAATGTTGATCATATTGTTATTTGTGTTATTGTGTTAGCGTACGCCATCAATCTGCCGCAGGTTTCTTGATGAGCATCGACAGCACGATGCTCAGCACCAGGATGCCGAGGATGACCGCCAGCGAGGCCAGCGTGGGCATGTGCCAGCCGAAGAACTCGCCGCCAATCATCTTCACACCGATGAAGGTCAGCAGCACACCCAGACCGTAGTGCAACAGCCAGAAACGGTCGGCCACATTGCTCAGCAGGAAGAAGAGCGAGCGCAAGCCCATGATGGCGAAGATGTTGGACGTGTAGACAATCACCGGGTTCTTCGTCACCGAGAAGACGGCGGGGATGGAATCTACGGCAAAGACAATGTCGGAGAACTCTATCACCAGCAGCACCAGGAACAGCGGCGTCATCTTGCCGGCGCCGTCTTCTACATGGAAAAAGTCGTGGCCATAGGTGTGTTTCGTCACTCGGAAGTGCTTTGAGGCAAAGCGCACCACGGGGTGGTTCTCTGTGTTGATTTGTTCGTCGCTCTTCGGTCGGAACATCTTGATGCCGCTGTAGATCAATATGGCTCCAAAGACGGCCAGCATCCACGAGAACTTCGTCACTAATGCTCCCAAGGCGAAGATGAAGATGAACCTCAGCACGATGGCGCCGAAGATGCCCCAGAAGAGCACCCTGTGGTAGTATTCTTTCTTGACCCCGAAGCTGACGAAGATCATGATCATCACAAAGATGTTGTCTATCGACAGGCTCTCTTCGAGGAAGTAGCCCGCCAGGTATTCTGACACCATCTCGCGTCGGTAGGCGCCAAGGTCGCTAACGCTCTCTGCCGGAGGCACCATCCAGTCGCCGAAGAAATATATCAGCACCGCAAAACCCATCGCCAGCGCCACCCACATGGCAGTCTGCCCGGCAGCCTCTTTCGCAGTGACTACGTGGTCTTTCTTGTGGAATACTGTCAGATCTAGCGTCAGCATCACGACGACAAAGATCATGAAAATAGTGAAGAAAACTCCGTTCATTTATACAATATTTTATATAGTTCAGTGTTCTTTAGGAGTGAATAACTCAATTTATGGCAAAATATTGTGACATCTTCTGGAGTTTTTTTAAGGTCGGCACTTTCACCATCGGCGGCGGCTATGCCATGATACCCCTTATGCAACGCGAGTTGGTCGATAAACACCACTGGTTGAGCGAGGAGGAGTTCCTCGACCAGGTCGCCCTCTCTCAAGCCATGCCGGGGGTCTTCGCCGTCAATATGGCCGCCATGACAGGCTTCCGCCTGCGGCAGGGAGGAGGCAGTGCGGCTGCCATCCTGGGCAATATCTTGATGCCTGTCGTTTTTATCCTTCTCTTGGCTCTCTTCTTCCGCACGTTCAGGGATAATGTCTTTGTCGAGCGTATCTTCCTCGGCCTGCGCCCCTGTGTGGTGGCGCTCATCGCCGCGCCGGTCTTCACCATGGCTCGCAGCGCCAAGGTGTCGTGGAGCAATGTCTGGATACCTGTCGTCAGCGCTCTGCTCATCTGGCTGTTGGGCATAAGCCCCATACTGATAGTCCTCGCTGCCGCTCTCGGCGGCTTCCTGTACAGCAAACTGAACACTAAACGCTAACTGCCTGTATCAATGATTTTCCTCGAACTTTTCTATACGTTCCTCCTCATCGGTGCTTTCACCTTTGGCGGGGGCTATTCCATGATAGCGCTCATCCAGGGCGAGGTGGTGACGCATCATGGTTGGATGACCTCGGCCGAGTTCACAGACCTCCTGGCCGTCAGCCAAATGACCCCGGGACCTGTCGGCATCAACACCGCTACCTATGCCGGCTACACCGCCGTCCTCAACGCCGGCTACCCGCAGTGGGCCGCCGTCCTCGGTTCCATCGAAGCATCCGTTGCTGTCATCGTCATCCCTGTGGCATTGGTGCTTCTCGTCAGCGGATGGCTGATGCGGCACAAGGACAATCCCACCGTCGCCACCGTCATGCGCTATCTGCGTCTCGCGGTGGTGGGACTTGTGGCTGCCGCCGCCCTTGGCTTGCTCACCGCTGAAAGCTTCGGCACTCCGGGACTCAACCTTCGCTTCGTTACCTCCGTGGTCATCTTCGCCGCCGTCTTCTTCCTCTCTTGGCGCAAGAAGGCAAGCCCGATACTCCTCATCGCTGCATCCGCCCTCGCCGGACTGGTGGTCTATTCTGTTTTTTAGCCGCTCGCCCCCCAAATGCTCCCCGCTCCCCGCTAAAAGCTAAAAACCTACCCTATATGCTACCAGCTACCTGCTACCAGCTACCCGCTACCTGCTACCAGCTATCACCTCCTGCACAATGGTGCCGGTCATCTGTTTCAGCTCCTCGATGAAGCGTCCTGCATCGTATTTGTGCGCCTCGATGTCGCGCAACTTCTTCTCCCACTGGCCGGTGAGCTCGGCGCTTTTGAGCAGCTCTTCCTTGATGACGCCTATGAGGGCTATGCCGGTCGGTGTGGGTTCGAGGCTCTTGCGCACCTTGCTGATATACTGCCTCTTGAAGAGGGTCTCGATGATGGCGGCACGGGTCGAGGGGCGTCCGATGCCGTTGGCTTTGAGGGCATCGCGCAGCTCTTCGTTGTCCACCGTCTTGCCGGCGGTCTCCATGGCGCGCAGAAGGGTGGCTTCGGTGTAGGGTTTGGGCGGCGTGGTCTGCTTCTCGGTCA
>DGTB01000147.1:0-3339 GCA_002394185.1 Bacteroidales bacterium UBA4347
TCCCCTTGGCAAGGGGAGCAGCCAGCCTGGAGACGATCTATGCCGAGTTCGAGCGCGTGGTGGCCTACTGGGACGAGAGACTGGGCCACATCCAGGTGGAGACGCCGGACGGGGCCCTGAACCATATGCTGAACCGCTGGTACCTCTACCAGGTCTACGCCTCGCGCCTCTTCGCCCGCGCGGGCTTCTACCAGGTGGGCGGTGCCACGGGTTTCCGGGACCAGCTGCAGGACGTGATGTCGCTGCTCTACAGCGACCCGGGGTATGCCCGCCGGCAGATTCTGGACCACGCCGCCCACCAGTTCCCTGAAGGCGACGTCCTCCACTGGTGGCACGAGAGCCTGCATTTCGGCGCCCGCACGACTTTCAGCGACGACTACCTGTGGCTGGTCTTCGTCACCCACCAGTACGTCCGGGTCACGGGCGACGAGAGTGTCCTCTCCGAGGGGGTACCCTTCTGCCGAGCGGAGCCCCTGGCCCCGGGGGAAGCCGAACGGGGGATGCACTACACGGAGGGGGATGAAGAATCCACCCTCTACGACCACCTGCGCCGCGGGGTGGACCGCGCGCTGTCCCGCATGGGCCGCCACGGCCTGCCCCTGATGGGCTGCGGCGACTGGAACGACGGGATGTCCGCGGTAGGGGTCGGCGGCAAGGGGGAGAGCGTGTGGGTAGCCTTCTTCCTCTGCGACCTGCTGCCGAAGATGGTGGAGCTGACGGTGATTGCGGGCAAGATGCCGGCGCTCCAAGCCGACCTCGCCTACTGCGAGCAGCTCCACGACGCACGCCAGCGCCTGGTCGACGCGCTGCAGAGGAACACCTGGGACGGCAGCTGGTTCCTCCGCGCCTACTTCGACAACGGGGAGCCGATGGGCTCGCGCAACAACATCGAGTGCCAGATAGACCTCATCACCCAGGCCTGGAGCATCCTCACGGACGTGGCCAGCCCGGAGCAGAAGCGGTCCGTCCTGCGCGAAACGGACCGCCGCCTGGTGAACCGCGAACAGGAGATCATCCAGCTGCTGACGCCGGCCTTCAAGGAGAGCAGCCCCTCGCCGGGCTACATCATGAACTACCCCGTCGGCCTCCGCGAGAACGGCGGCCAGTACACGCACGGCGCGATGTGGTACATCATGGCCAAGCTGAAGGAAGGCCAACGCGACGAGGCGTACTACCTCTACTCCATCATCAACCCGGTGCACCGCACGCAGACGCTGGCCGACGTGCTGAAGTACAAGGTGGAACCCTACTGCATAGCCGCCGACATCTACTCGAACCCGCAGCACGCGGGCCGCGGGGGCTGGACCTGGTACACGGGCTCCGCCTCGTGGGCCTACAAGACGGGCATCGAGAACATCCTGGGGCTGCACAAACAGGGCGACACGCTCGTCATCGACCCCCGCGTGCCCACGGAATGGCCCTGCTTCACCCTCCGCTACCGTTTCGGCCAGTCGATGTACATCATCCGCTACACCAGGCCAAACACCACTCAGCCACTTAGCCACACTGACGCACAGCCACTTAACCATTCCATTACGCTCGTCGACGACGGGAAAGAACATGAGATTGCAATCGGAAGATGACAGGTACAAGGAGCGAATCAAAAAAATTGAAAAACAGCAATATGAAACGAGTATTTCTATTTTTCCTCTCGTTAGTGCTGGCAGAAGCCACCCTTTGGGCCTACGAGACAACGACACTCAAGCTGCTGAAGAGTCCGGACGGGCGGTTGGAGATGCGCTTGGAGCTGCGCGACGGAAAACCCTATTACAGCCTTTATCGCGACGGGAAGGCGGTGGTGCAGCCATCGCGCATGGGTTTCACGCTGGAATGGCGCAAGAGCGACCTGGCCAGCGGCTTCAGGGTGAGCGACGTGCAGCACAGCTCTTTCGACGAGGTGTGGCATCCCGTGTGGGGTGAGGAGGCCAACATCCGCAACCACTACAACGAGCTGGAAGTCACGCTGCAGCAGGACTTCTACCTGGACCACGAGGGCAAGCGGGTGGACAACCCCACGGTGATGGTCATCCGTTTCCGCCTCTACGACGACGGCTTGGGGTTCCGCTACGAGTTCCCGCAGAAAGCGGAAAGTGGAAAGTGGAAAGCGGAAAGCAAGGTTGACGCGGCAAGCACTGACGCACTAACGCAATCACACAATAACGCAATCACCAACTCGCTGGTCACCTTCTGGCTGACCGACGAGCTGACGGAGTTCCGCATGACGGGCGACCACACGGCATGGTGGATTCCCGGCGACTACGACACACAGGAGTTCAACTACACCCAGAGCCGCCTCAGCCAAGTGCGCGAGCTGCACAACAATCCCCACCTCACCGGCGGCTGGCCGTGGAAAAGTTTCTCCGACACCGGATTGCAGACCGCCCTGCAGATGAAGACCGACGACGGCCTCTACATCAACATCCACGAGGCCGCCGTGCTCGACTTCCCGACGATGAACCTGGATTTGCAAGTGGAAAACGGAAAACGGAAAGTGGAAAACAATGCTACGCAGGACAGCGTCAGTCCACTTTCCACTTTCCACTTTCCACTTTTCACTTTAAAAGTTCACCTCACGCCTGACGCCACGGGCTATGTGGGCCGACTGCAGTCGCCCTGCTATACCCCTTGGCGCACCGTCCAGGTGTGCGAGAAGGCCACTGACGTGCTGCGTTCACGCCTGATACTGAACCTCAACGAGCCCTGCGCATTGGAGGATGTCAGCTGGATCCACCCTATGAAGTACATGGGTGTGTGGTGGGAGATGATCAGCGACCACAGCACGTGGGGCTACACGAACGACTTCCCCTCGGTGCGCCTGCGGGGCGACCCGAGCCTGCCGCCGTCGCTGCAGGGTTCCGTTATCGACTACACCAAGGCCAAGCCCCACGGCTGCCACGGGGCCAACAACGCCAACGTGCGCCGCTACATCGACTTCGCCGCCGAGCACGGTTTCGACGCCCTGCTCATCGAGGGTTGGAACATCGGCTGGGAAGACTGGTACGGCAAGGACAAAGACTACGTCTTCGACTTCCAGACCCCCTACCCCGACTTCGACCTGCCGGCGCTGAACGAGTATGCCCACCGCAAGGGCATCCGCCTGATTATGCACCACGAGAGCAGCTCGTCGGTGAGCAACTACGAGCGCTTCATGGAGCCTGCCTATAACCTGATGAATAAGTACGGCTACGATGCCGTCAAGAGTGGCTACGTGGGCCGCATCGTGCCCCACGGCGAGCACCACTACAGCCAGCCCATCATCAACCACTACCACCGCGCCATCGTGGAGGCCGCGAAGCACAAGATTATGGTCAACGCCCACGAGGCGGTGCGCCCGACGGG
>DGTB01000147.1:3400-3641 GCA_002394185.1 Bacteroidales bacterium UBA4347
TGCCGCACGTGGCCCAACATGATTGGCAACGAGAGCGCTATGGGCACCGAGTTCCGCGGGAGGATTAATCCCGGACATACCACCATCCTGCCCTTCACGCGTCTGCAGGGCGGTCCCATGGACTACACGCCCGGCATCTTCGAGACCGACATGGAGAAGAACGCGCCGTGGAACAAGGACCTGATGCGCCACACGATTTGCAACCAGCTGGGATTGTACGTCACCTTCTACTCGCCGCTGC
>DGTB01000147.1:3692-6394 GCA_002394185.1 Bacteroidales bacterium UBA4347
CGCCGCTGCAGATGGCCGCCGACTTCCCCGAGCACTACGAGCCCCACATGGACGCCTTCCAGTTCATCAAGGATGTGGCCGTCGACTGGGACACCAGCATTTATATCGCCGCCGAAATCGGCGACTATATCGTCACCGCCCGCCACCCGAAGACTTCCACCCTCAACCTCGCCGCCGACGGCGTGGGGGAGTTGCCTGACGGCAAGAAAGGCGTTGTCAGCAACACCGCCCGGTTTGTGTATGGGTTGGATGGGACTAATGGGGTTAATGGGGTTAATGGGTTGGATGGGCTGACTCCCAGAGACACCTGGTACATCGGCGGTGTCACCGACGAGGAGGCCCGCGAGGTGGAGGTGAAGCTCGACTTCCTGAAGCCCGGCGTGAAGTACGAGGCCACCATCTACGCCGACGCCAAGGACGCCAGCGGATGGGTGTCGGATGTGCATATCGGCTGGGAAGCCGCCCAGAAGGAGGGCTACAACCCCAAGGCCTACACCATCACCAAGAAGACGGTCACCAAGAAGAGCAAACTGAAGCTCCGCATGGCCCCCTGCGGTGGCTTCGCTGTATCCATCCGCGAGATAAAATAAACCACCTTCCCTATGAAAACCATTAAGCCCATTCTCCTGAGCTTCCTGCTTCTGCTGTCGCTCTCCGCCGCAGCCAAACCAAAGTTCCACAGACTTGCCTCGCCGGACGGGCGGCTGACGCTGAGTGTGCAGGCAGAACAAGGGAGATTGTCCTATGCCATACTGTACGATGACCACTACCTGACGCCCATGACCATCATCGGTCTCAGATACGAGCAGGGAGGCAAAATGTATGACAAGATGACCGTGCGCAAAGTATCGCGACGCACTATCGACGAAACCATCGCCTCGCCTTTCAGCCGACAGGCCACGATGCGGAACCACTGCAACGAGATGACCTTGCACCTGAAGGAAGGCCTCTCGGTGGTCTTCCGCGCCTACAACGAGGGGATGGCCTACCGCTACGTGTGGGAGGGTGAACCGGGAAAGGTCTTCAACGAGGTGGCGAGCTACTACCTGCTGCAGGCCGATTCGGCCACGGTGCCCTATGTGTCGCAGTTCGACTCCACGGCCTTCGGCAGCGAGCCCTTTGTCCTCACCAATGCATGGACTCCGCAGTCGGAGAAATGGAAATGGTTCTACCCGCAGTACAGTTCCTCGTTCGAGAACCAATACACCACCTTGCCGCTGCGCAAACTGGACTCGCGCCGCCTGTGCTTCCTGCCGCTGCTCATACACGGCGAACGCGGCATCAAGATGTGCATCACCGAGTCCGCACTGCTCGACTACCCCGGCATGTATCTTCGCCATTTCACAGATGGCGTTCTCGATTGCCAACATGCCCCGCTGCCCCGCCGCGTGGAGCAGGGTGGCCACAACAACCTGCAGCTGCTGGTCCGTGAGCGCGAGGACTACATCGCCGAGATGGACCGCAGCAAGGTCTTCCCTTGGCGCATCATGATGGTGGGCACCGACACGGAGATTGCGATGAACAACCTGAGCTACCTGCTGGCCGAGCCCTCGCGGGTGGACGACATCAGCTGGATAAAGCCCGGCAAGGTGGCCTGGGAGTGGTGGAACTGTTTTAATATCAGTGGCGTTGACTTCCCCGCCGGAGTGAACAACGACACCTACAAGCACTACATCGACTTCGCCTCCAAGTATGGCATCGAATACGTCATCCTCGACGAGGGGTGGGCGGTGAATGGCGAGGCCGACCTCTTCCGGGTGGTGCCAGAGATTGACCTGCCCATGCTGGTGCAGTATGCCAAAGAAAGGAATGTCGGCATTATCCTCTGGGCTGGTTATTATGCCTTTGAAAGGGACATGGAGCGCGTGTGCGAGCATTATAGTCAGATGGGCGTCAAGGGTTTCAAGATTGACTTCATGGACCGCGACGACCAGCTGGTCGTCGACTTCTACCGCCGTGCGGCGGAGACCTGCGCCAAGCACCACCTGCTCGTCGACTTCCACGGCGCCTTCAAGCCCGCGGGCTTCACACGCACCTACCCCAACGTGCTCAACTTCGAGGGCGTCTTCGGCCTGGAGCAGATGAAGTGGGCGCCGACCACCGTGGACCAGATGCGCTAC
Organism: Bacteroidales bacterium UBA4347; assembly: GCA_002394185.1. Classification (GTDB taxonomy): domain Bacteria; phylum Bacteroidota; class Bacteroidia; order Bacteroidales; family P3; genus Colimorpha. The sequence continues at coordinate 5,813 of DGTB01000147.1, forward strand.
GACTGCGAGATCCCCTTCATCCGCCAGGCCGCCGGCCCGATGGACTACACGCAAGGCGCCATGCTCAACGGCGGCCGCTGGAACTACCACCCTTGCTGGATGGAGCCCATGAGCCAGGGCACGCGCTGCCACCAGCTGGCGCTGTACATCGTGCTCGAGTCGCCGCTCAACATGCTCTGCGACTCGCCCACGCACTACGAGCGCGAGCCCGACTACACGCGCTTCGTGGCCGGGATACCCACCGTATGGGACGAGACCCGCGTGCTGCAGGGCGAGGTGGGCGAATACATCGTCACCGCCCGCCGCAAGGGCAACACCTGGTACGTCGGCGGCATCACCAACTGGACAGAACGGGACGTCGAAATCGATTTTGAAGAGTTGCAGAGCGACTCAGCCACTCAGCCACTCAGTTACTCAGTCACCCTCTACACTGACGGCATCAACGCCCACCGCAAGGGATCAGATTACAAACTCTCCACTTTCCACTCTCCACTTTCCACTCTCAAAGTCCACCTCGCCCCTGGCGGCGGTTTCGTCATAAAAATCAACTAAACCACAAACCTTAAACCCTAAACCTTAAAC
>DGTB01000033.1 GCA_002394185.1 Bacteroidales bacterium UBA4347
AGAGACACTGAGACGCAGAGTTCTTTTGTAAAAGAGAAAAAGACTCTGTGCCTCTGGGTCTCTGTGTTCTGTTTATCATAGATGTTAAATAACAGATAAGTAGATGAGCAAGTGTAGTTTTTATATTGAACACAGAGACACTGAGACGCAGAGTTCTTTTGTAAAGAGAAAAAGACTCTGTGCCTCTGAGTCTCTGTGTTCAGTTTATCATAGAAGTTAAATAACAGATAAGTAGATGAGCAAGTATAGCTTTTATATTGAACACAGAGACACTGAGACGCAGCGGTCTTGTGCAAAGAAGAAAAACTCTGTGCCTCTGAGTCTCTGTGTTCAATTTATCATATAAGTTAATTATGATTCGTTTCCTAATCACCAAATTCCCATCAACAATGAAAACCCACATCATTTCCATTTTCCTGATGCTGGCCCCGTTGATAGCGCTTGGCCAGAACCCGCAGCAGGGCGACCATTTCCTCTATTGCCACATGAGCGACCGGGGAGAGTGGACGGCCTATGCCGTCAGCCGCGACGGTCTCCACTACGAGGACATCCTCGGCGGACTGGCCATCTTCAACACCGAGGAGCACGCCCTCATCGAGGGAGGCACCCGCGACGCCTACATCACACGGCGGCACGACGGCAACGGATTCCTCATGGTGACCACCGACATGTGCGTGGCGCGCTCCCACAAATGGGACAACTACGGCATCAACCTCCACACCTCCACCGACCTCATCCACTGGAAATCCGTCACTTTCGACTTCCGTCAGGGACCGAAGATCTTCTGCGACAAGAAGTCGAAGAACTGCTACAAGGACTTCTCCAAGGTGCACCGTGTGTGGGCTCCCCAGATTTTCTGGGACCCCACCTATCGCTGGGCTGACGGCCAGACGGGCGGCTACCTCATCTACTACAGCATGCTCAACGACGACGAGGACCACTACGACCGCATGTACTACTCATACGCCGACGAGTCGTTCACCCGCCTCACCAAGCCGCAGCTGCTCTTCGACTGGGGCTATGCCACCATCGACGCCGACATCAACTACCTGGAGAGCGACCACCTCTACCACATGCTCATCAAGAAGGAGGGCGGCAAGCCCGGCATCTACACCGCCACGGCGCCCAGTCTGACGGGACCTTGGAGCGAGCCGGTGGAAGACGACTACGTGAGCTTCGAGGGAACGAAGAAATGCGAGGGCAGCAGTGCCTTCCAGATTCCGGGCGAACAGGGCTGGCGAGTGGCCTACATACAATACAGCGACCGCCCCAAGCACTACCGCATCTGTGAGGCCGACGAGCACCTGCGCAACTTCCGCAACCCGCAGGACATACAGGGCGTCACCGGACCGCAGCACGGTTCGTTCATGCGCATCACCGAGGAGGAATACCTGCGGCTGAAGGCGTGGTCCGACTCCTTGATGGCCCATCCCCGCAAGGTCAACATCAACGTTGCCAATCCCACCGGCAACCAGCGCCAGCAGGTGGTGGAGATGGACCTCAAGCCCGTCCGCCAGCGCCTCGGCATCAGCTTCTATGAGCCCTTCGTGGTGCTCAACAGCGCCGGTCAGCAGCTCGACTACCAGAAGACTGCCGACGACAAGGTCGTCTTCGAGGTGAGCGTCCAGCCGCGCCAGACGGCGTCGTTCACCATCCAGCGCGGCTTCCCGAAGGAGCCGCAGAGCACGGTTCAGGGCCGTCAGTATCCCATCCGCAAGGACGACCTCGCCTGGGAGAACGACCGCGCAGCCTACCGTCTCTACGGTCCGGCACTGCAGCAGACGGGCGAACGCTCCTTCGGCATCGACGTGTGGACCAAGTCCACGCCCCGCCTGGTGCTCGACCAGCGCTACAAGGCCGACTACGAGGGCAACCTCACTGAGGACTCCCTGCGCCGCATCGGGCAGCGCGAGGCCGCCCGGCAGGTCGACCTCGCCACGTCGTTCCACATGGACCATGGCGACGGGATGGACGCCTACTCCGTGGGCCCTACGCTCGGATGCGGCGCGCCGGCACTCATGGCGGGCGACAGCCTGATCATGCCGTGGTGCTATGAGCGCGTGCGCATCCTCGACAACGGACCTCTCCGCTTCACCGCCGAGCTGGACTACCCTGCCGTCAGCTTCGCCTCCTCCAGCCAAAAGGGCAACAAGGCGCCCTCGCTCGTGACTGAGCACCGCCGCATCACCCTCGACAAGGGCAGCCATTTCAACCGCATGACCGTGTGGTACGACGGCCTTTCCGCCGTGGCCGACGCCGCCGTGTCCCAGTCGTCAGCATCGTCCGTCAGGCGCCCTTTTAGCTTTGCCACCGGCGTGGTGCTGCATGGTGGCGACCCCGTACTGACTGACCAGAGCCTGCTCTATGCCGACCCCACCGACACACCGCTGCTCCACCAGTCGCAGATTTTCGTAGGATGCCTCTTCCCCAACGGCGTGGAGCGCACCTTCGTCCATAAGAGTCCCGACGGCAAGACACGCCACGCCCTTGCCACCGTGGCCAACTATCGCGGCGAGCCCTACACCTACTGGTTCGGCTCCGCATGGAGCAAGGCCGGCGTCACCAGCATGCAGGAGTGGCAGCTGCGGTCGGAAGCCCACCTCGCCCAACTGCGCCACCCCCTCCTCATCGCCACGGTTCCAACTGCCTCCATCCGTGAGTCGTCGGCCGTCACCCAGCGCGAGCAGCGCGTTCTCGACATCATCGCCCGCGTGAACGCCACCTGGCAGCGCAGCCATCCGGCAGAGGTGCGCGCCTTCTGGGA